>NZ_VOZD01000050.1:0-4519 GCF_013419915.1 Acinetobacter sp. YH12043 | reverse complement strand
TAATGGAGAAATCTAATCGGTATGTTATACCTGAGAGAAGAGTGAGGAGTTATCCAAGGGTTGTAAAAGGAAAACCTCAAAAATACCCAAGAAAAAGCCAGTCAATCTCTTAACTGACTGGCATTAGCCCTTTTAGGGCTTTTTTTGTGCCTGAAATTTAATACCAAATCAACAATAAAGAATGATGAATACCAGATTATTCCCAATTTTAGTCATAGAAATCTTTTACTTAGACAAAAACAGAATAAACTATTCATCCTTATCCATAGAATGAGGTGTTGTGGTCTGATCTTGCTGCGCATTGTCTGTATCACGCTGACAGGCAGTTAATCCCAGCATAACGACCAGACTTAAAATTGTGATTATTTTCATGATAACTCCTATGCTTCCAAAATTGGTTTAAATATCAGCATAGTGATATTTCATCATTACTCTATTTCACTTTCATACGATAAATGTAAAAAGCTCAACCTAAATGATTGAGCCTTTGAATTATTTATTGACCTTTAATTCAGCATTCTGAAATTGGGAAATATCCAGTTCATGCACTTTGCCCCGCCAGATCCATTTTAGTTTAGATTCCTCAAATACATCGCCTTCAAACCAGACAAACAGACCTTCCATCATTTTCGGCCAGTCTTCACGACTGACTTCCTGGTGACCAGACATCACTGCAATCATCGCTGCCAGAATGGTGTCATGACTCACCGCCAGACTGAGTCCATACAGTGTTTTCGGGTGAGTGTTGTAAATTAATTCTAGTACATCCACTACGCCATTAATGGGATGTTTCATTCCGGGCAAGGCATTATTGACGAAGCTATTGATAAAGCCCAATGCCCCCTGTTTTTTGAAATATGGTCCTGCTTTTTGAATATCCAGTACAAAGCTGCCTGGCTCAACTAGCAAACCCTGTTCCACGATTTCAATCTTATGGGTATGCGGTGCTTTATCCGTTGCATCTGCCCCCTCGATCATCAATGCTGCGGTATCTACACAGCGCTGAATCGGACTCGATATACAATGCTGGATATGCCGATCTGTCTGATTGACCAGATAAGCGCCCCATTCCTGCGCCAGATCACGTCCTTGCGGCGTCAACTGCAAATCATACCCTGCCAGTCCCTGACCAGCGACATTTTCACGCAAAGAATGCCGCGTAAACAGAGTCACAGGTGTCTTGGTATCAGGCAATAAATCTATTGCACTGAGCATACTTGGTGGAAGCAGTTTTAATGCCACAATCTTGCCAACTGATCTATCAACGGAATCTTCCTCACTATATCATGAATGGCTATGAGCTCAATCATTGTCTTGCATGTCCGCCAGTGCCCGTAAAGCCAATACTTTCATGGCTTCATTCTTATAGGAGATAAACCCGCCATTCAGTAAGGTCTTGCGCCGGTTGTAGATGAATGGGCGGCCTTCAAGATCAACCAGCCCTCCGCCAATCCGCTCAAGCATGCATTGACCGGCACTGGTATCCCATTCAGAGGTTGGATGGAAGCGAGGATAAATATCTACCCGGTCTTCAAGGATCATGCAGAATTTATAAGCGCTTCCTGCCTTGAACTCGGTGTACGCGCTAAGTTTAGCCAGACTTTGCAGATATTCGACATATTTTGGTTTCTGCTGACTGCTCTGACTCAGACCGACAAAGACATCCTGATGATCGGTAGCTGCTTCATAGCCAAACCATGCCTGATTCTGAATATCGTATTTTAAAGGCATGCCCTGTTCTGGGCAGAAATAAATTAGCTGCTGTGCAGGAACCGCCAAAATGGCAAAAGTAGTCAGACTGCCTCTGACCAGACTGAGATTAATCGTGAATTCTGGGCGCTGATGCAAAAACTCTTTGGTGCCATCCAAAGGATCTAGTAACCAGAAATCTGTCCAGGCATGACGCTGATCCTGCTGCCCCTCTTCTGACAGCAAAGGCAATTCTGAGATTTCCGCTAAAGCTTGGGTTAAATAACTATTCACCCGATAGTCTGCCTGGGTCACAGGAGAATCATCACTTTTCTTGACAATATCAAACGCAGCACCTGAACAATAACGCTGATATTCTTCTCGCAAAATTTCACAGGCCTGTGTCAAAATGGGCACAAACTGCAAAATCATCGGATCTTGTGGTGCTATTGTCGCTTTAAACATAGAAAACCTTATATGTCGAATTGCTCAGAAAAACCGCCTGTCATTTTTGATATGGACGGCTAGTTTCATAAGCAATTAATTTAAATAATATTTATTTTAAAAATCATTTAAATCATATTTTTATGTACACATTCCTGTACACACTCAAATATATGCCTTATTTCAGTATAAGCAAAAAGCCCTCACTTGGAGGACTTTTCTACAATACTGATTATAGCTGCATGACGTTGCTTACAATCTACATACTTTCGTCGATCATCGACCATCACCTGCAGCACTTCTTTGGCTTGGCCAGACTTTAATTCCTGTAGATCCGGACAAAGTGTTTTAAGGTTTGCCGGTATTACCAGCGGTGTTGACTGCTGACACCCCGTCGTCATCAAAGCAATTAGTGTGGATATAAACAGGACGTTCAACGATCTTTTGCACTTCACGTGTAATTGTTTCGGTTTTAACGCGCTCAACTTCTTTTGATTCTTCATATTCTTCACCTGCTTTGTTGGCCAGCTCCTGTGCTTTCTTTTCAGCATCAAGATATGGCTTTAGCTTTTTATTGATTTTGTCCTGGCATGTCGTTTCAGCTTTTCGTAAATCACCGGCTAAACGATTGGCCTGAAATAGCTGGCAAAGGATCACGATGCAAAGCACCACAATCAAGGACCAGCGTTTGTTGTTCCAGATCAGTAATAGAAATGGCATCTAGTTCACCCCCATGCATTTGTTGTAGCGCTCAACTTGTCGGGTCCACACGCCATAGCAATTGTTAGAACGAATACTGCAGTCACGCTTGGCCACATACTTCCATTTCAAAAGTGATTTACACGCCTGCACGTATTGCCCTGCTTTCAAGTTGCGAAGCATTGAAGATTGTGACCATGCGCCAGTACCGAACTGGTAAGTGAAGTCCATATACAAGTCATATTCATTTTGTGAAAGTGGAATGCCAAGCAAAGACTTATTGAAAATCTTCGCGTCTTTATTCATGTGGAATTGCAGATATTCAGCAGCTTGTTTTTTGGTAATTGCTGGATCTGTGATTTTTACTTTCTGACCATTTGGGTAAACCGTTGTGCCTGTTCCAATCGTGGCGACCTTACCGCTATCAAGGTAAGGTTTTAGCACTGTACCTTCACGGTTTTGAGTCCATGCAACGCCAGCCAAACTGATCACCGTTGCCATAGTCACGGCATACTTTGTTTTATTCGACATTACATTTACCATTAGCCTTGCGTAGTGCGATTCGATGAAGCTCGTCTGCACGCTGATCCGCTTTATATTTGTAGTACCAAGTGACAAAGAAGCTAAATAGACTCACAAGTAAGCCACCTAAACCAACACATACCCCCAATAGCGTCATCGGATCTAAACCCGATGCCCAGCCTAAAAATGAAACTCCCCCACCAGCTACAGCAGTTTTTGAAGAAGCACTTGTAACCGCTGCACTTGCTTCAATTGCTGTTTGTGCATGATCTGCCATGCTTCCCCCTAATTTTTGACATAAAAAAAGCCCTAACTTATTTAAAGCTAGGGCCTGTAGTGATTTGTTGTGCGATTGTGGTTATGAACACAAAAGCAGTCGATAATTTGTGTTAAACTTCGGCAAAAATTCGATGGAAAGAAACGTGGAATTCTCTTTACTTCTGTTTTACTACATTTTTTTAATATTCCTTGCTTTTGTAACTGCACTATTCAATACAAACACAAGATTAAGCTATTTCATATTCTTTCTTGTGTTTGTGGGTTATTCTGTATTATCGAGAGATAGAATTCCAAAAAATGACATATTAGCTTACAACAGCTTTATGGATATACCTCTTTATGCCTACAAAGATATATATTTTCTAAGAGAACCTGTTTACTGGTTTAGCTCAAAGCTGCTTTATGAGTACTTTGATAACCCTTTACCAGTATATTTGATAATTGATATATTCTCTATTGCTGTTTTCCTATTTGCTCTTTATAAAAACAAATATCAAGCATACTTCTTATATCTCTTTGTAGTATTCTTTGTAAGTGTACTCGGTTTCCAGAATGTGTATAGACAATATCTGGCAACTTTTTTCATATTAGCTGCAATATTTCTGATTGCTGAAAATAAGTTCAAAACTAAGGTATTTACTTTAACACTTGGTTTTTTAACTCACAATGTTGTTGCACTATATGTGCCAATGTTGTTAGCAACTAGCAAGATAAAAAGTATTTTTAGAATGATATTGGCACTAATCCCTCTTGTTGTTTGGCGAATTCAAACATGAGGTGCGACAGTTTCAAAAGCCTTATGATAATCAACAAGCTGAGCAAATTTCTCTAATGGTGTAAGCCAATCTAACGCTTTTCTAGGACGAGTATTCAGTGACATAGCGAC
>NZ_VOZD01000049.1:0-6199 GCF_013419915.1 Acinetobacter sp. YH12043 | reverse complement strand
TGTTTAAATAGTGCGAGTTCATGCTCGTATTTTTGATTGAGAATAGAAAGATGTTGAACTTTAGAATCTAATTGCTGATTGGTGACTTCAAGATGTTGAACTCTGGCATCTAATTGCTGGTTTGATTTTTCTAATTCTTGATTTGATTGTGCCAGAGACTGATGCTGCATCGCCAACTGCCTGGTGAATTCCAGCAGTTGTTCATGGGTCAGTTGGCTTAAGTCAGGCAGCGTATTCATGACCGCAGTATGCCTGAGGTCATGAGAAGAATGAAATAGAACGTTTGGAGAATAGCAGAATGGAACAGCCTGGTTTAAAGCATCGTCACCACCTGCTGTCGTCCAATTCTCTGCCAGGGCAAACCTTGGATTAATGCCTGTAACTGTTCCGGGCTGAGGGCCACGGTTTCACCTTGGTGAACTTGAGCCCAGTGAAATTTACCCTGTTCCAAACGCCGGGCACACAGCCAGATGCCCAGTCCATCATGTACCAACACTTTCATACGATGACCACGTTTATTACAGAACAGGTAGGCGCAATGCGGTTTGATGTAGCCAAAGGCTCTCACCACCTGAGCCATGACAGTATCCATTCCTGCTCGCATATCCATGGGCTGGGTAGAGAGCCAAATTTCATTGATACGGATCATGTTGCCAGTGCCTTGAGTAATTCTGCCAAGGCAGGTATTTCTGATGTCTGCCATTTTAGCTGAATATCATTATTCGTATGAGGCACGGTGATACACAACGTGATCCTCTCATCAATAGGTTGGCTGATTGCAGCAGTGTAAGGCAAAGCAATAAATGCTGGATTCACATGAGTAGGATCCTGCACGGCACCCTCATGATGGCTGAAGATCCTGATCCAACGACTGACAAGGTTGGCATTAATACTATGTTGCAGTGCGACCGAAGCGATCGAGGTATTAGGATTTTTACAGGCATTGACAATACTGAGTTTGAATTCTTTGCTGTATGTTCTGCGTTTTTTAGCAACAGGAGGTGTTGCTGAATATATATCCATGTTCATGGATTAAGTCCCCACTTGTTTTTAGGTGGGAACTAAATTAAGGCTTATAGGATCGCTTGGTAAGGCTGTGTTAGCCGGATGCTTACTATTAGCTTGCGTATGGCTGATATAAAAATCATTTAAACGCTCTTTGAGGATATAAAAAAATAGCTCATTAGGTTTATAGCGAGATCGGTTGTACCATTCATCTACTGCGTACCTACTTCTAGTACTCACCTGCCAATAACGCCTAAACAGCTCCTCATTAAATCTGAGAAAATTTTGACTATCTACACATTCAATTGGCGCAATAAGAATTTGATAACTCACTAACTCCTTTAGAGCAACTGCAACTCTTCTCTCATACAACCCCAATCTAATAGCAAGGATTTTATTCGAAACCTCAAATGGAGTTCCTGCATAAACTTCTAAAATTTTATATAGCACCCAACGACTGTAGGGTTTCACAGTTGTTGGCAAAAAATCATGTACCAACAAAAATAAGACGTCAGAATTTTTATCATCCATAAGTCGTTTTATATCCATTTCTAGCTTCAATTAGCTTACTCAAAAAAACCGTTATGTGCAAAATGAAACTATTGAAATTATATTAACGTTTATTTAACATTAATTTAAACGTTAATGTGATTTAAATGAGGCTACTCTTATGGCTAGACCAAAAGAATCTTTAAAAAAATGGTTAGAAACAGATCAAGACTTAAAAGAAAAATGGATTAAAAGCAAATACAGCCATTTTTTAAACCACAATAACCCTACCAACACAAATCGACTTGTACCTACACTTTCAGCAGTACTATCAACACATGAAACATTGATCATTCCTATTTCTGAGTATGAAAAGTTACGACAAGGCTTTAGAGTTTTTAAATTCCAACAAGCACATAACAATGAGAATAAGATACAATTACGCGTAAGCAAAAAAACAAAAACAGAGTTAGAACGCCTGAGAAAAAAATTAGAAGTGGGAAGCTTGTCTCAAACCGTCAGCAGAATAACTGATAGCTTCGATACAAATTTACTCAAGCAAAAGGAACAAATTGAACAGCTAAAGACGACAGTTCAAGAATCAACAAACTATATAGCTTACCTAAAGAATAAGTATAATAGTGACCAAAACGAGCTTAAAAAAACTTACGAAACACTAGTGGATTTTCTATTAGACGAATGCGTATCAATCATTTCTGAAAATTCATCTAATGAAGCTCATAGTACAGATACTTCGGGCAAGCTGACAAAAGATATCCGTAAGCAGCTTAATGCAAAATTAAAACTTAAGCTTCAAGAGATCAACGCACTAAAAAATGATTCTAAGATTACACAAATACAAAATCACACAACATTGCCATTAAACTTAGTGCAAGAGCCCCTTTCTGAAAATCTACCTAAAACATCAAGCTTCACCCGCTACCATATGCAAGAGCAAGAGCAAGAGCAAGAGCAAGAGCAAGAGATAGTAGCTAAAAATGAATCATCTACTCAAATTTCTCAGAGACAAAACCCTGGTTTACCCTCTAAGTTGCTAGATGCAACAAAGCTGCTTTTATCCCATAAATCTAGTGCTGGAAAGGTCCATCCCTTCCCCCACAATGATGAGAAAGATGATTATCAATGATCCAACCAAAATTTCACTTTCTCCGCATACCACTCCATGATCTTCACACGTTCATCCCAGTACTGTGCTCGGTTATAAGCCGAACGAATTCTATTCTGAGGTACATGGGCAAGTTGGCGTTCAATAGCATCAGGATTAAATAAATTGGACTCGTTTACGACTGTACTGAATAGCGATCTAAAACCATGTGTGGTCATTCGACCTGCATAACCCGAACGTTTAATCACAGCCAAAATAGATTCACTACGCATCGGTTCTTTATTATTTAAACGATGTGGAAAAAGCAGTTCCTGATTATGAGTAAGTCTCAATGCCTGAAGCTCAGCAATCATCATGTCCGTCAACGGTACACGATGCGGAAGTCTGTTCTTCATTCGTTCTTCAGGGATATCCCACTTACGTCCTTCCAGATCAAATTCTTCCCAGCGTGCTTGCAGCAACTCACTAACCCGAACGCCTGTCAGCATAATCAGAATAATCGCATGATGTGTCTGAGCATCACTTGGGTATGCTCTTACCTTTCTTAAAAATTCAGGCATTTCAGAGGCCGAAAGCGAAGCTAAGTTTTTGACCCGTTTATTCTTGAGGGCATAAACTAAATCACCTGCCGGGTTGTCATAGCGGTATCCATGGGCAATAGCGTATTTCATGACCATGCCGCAACGAGATAAGGTACGTTTTGCAATTTCAAGCGAGCCTCTTGCCTCAATTTTCTTAATGATCTGCAGAATCTCAGGTGCCTGAATCTGATTAATACGCTTATTAGCAAGAGCAATATAAAGCTCATCCAAGGAAGCTCGAACATTACTAATATGTTTGGATGACCAGGTTTCTTTTTGATTATTGAACCAATCCTCTGCGACTTCCTTAAAATAAGGCTGCTCCTGCTCGACCTCAGTTGTATTTTTGAGTTTATATCTCAGATCAAGCGCGATCTCCCTTGCACGCTTTAAACTTAGCTCAGGATAGATACCTAATGCTTTGGACTTCCTTTGTCCATTTTCCGTGTATCTGATAGACCAATATTTTTTGCCATTCGGATCGACTCGTAAAGACAGACCATTAATATCAGAAAGGCGGTACTGTTTTTCCTGCGGTAATGCTTTTTTACACAGCACATCAGTAAGCGACATATCTTTGTCCCACATAATTAAACTTATTTAGTGGGTCAAATTGTCCCAATTTTGACCCTAATAAAGCAAAAATAGGGTCAAACAGCTTAGGACAAGGTCGGATAATACAGCCAATAAAAAAGCCTTTAAACATTGAGTTTAAAGGCTTTTTTAGATTCCGATGGATTACTTCGGAAAGAATTTTGGTGGAGATGGCGGGAGTTGAACCCGCGTCCGCCAACACTACGCTCGAGAATACTACATGCTTAGATATCGTCTATTGTTTTAACACCAAGAGACCCGACGAACAGGGTTCAAGGTGCGATCCTCTAGATTTGGTATAAAGCCCCGAGGCTTGACTCTATACGGACTTGTGTGCGTTCGCTTCAGTCGGGATCTCTAACCACAAGTATTCAGAGATGCGGACAAGCAGCCCTTAGGCTGCTAGAGCGTAAGTTTCGTCGTTTGCGACTATTTAAATGCAAATTTTATTTACGAGAGAAAATGCGCTCTCGGCATGCATCTATGAGTTTCATCATCGGCGTCGAAGCCAAGAACATCCCCAAAGTACAAGCTCATCATAGCATAACTGGCAAAAAATACGATGCATTTTCTACACAAATACACTTTTGAATGCGCCTGATTACATAATTGCGCTAATATTTCATAATTCAAGTCAGCATTTAAAAAAATTATGAGCTATTTATTGGCACTCGACCAGGGAACGACATCTAGCCGTGCAATCATCTTTAATGAACACGGACAGATTCAGGCAACAGCTCAACGCGAAACCCATATCCAGACCCCACATTCCGGCTGGGTCGAACAGGATGCACAGGAAATCTGGAGCTCGCAAATTGCAGTGGTACAACAGGCGCTTGCTACTGCCCGGATTCTGGCGAAAGACATTAAAGCGATTGGCCTGACCAACCAGCGTGAAACGACTGTGGTATGGGATTGCCGTAATGGGAAGCCTCTTGCACCAGCGATTATCTGGCAGGATCGTCGTGCAACAGACTGGTGTAATCAGCTGATACAGCAAGGCCAGATGGATCAGGTACAACAAAAAACCGGGCTACGGATTGATCCTTATTTCAGTGCTGGCAAGCTGGTCTGGTTATTGGAACATGTGGATGGCTTACGTGAACTTGCAGAACAAGGTCATGTCGCTTTTGGCACTATTGATAGCTGGCTGATCTGGAACCTGACCCAAGGGGCTGAGCATATCATCGAAGCCAGTAATGCGTCCCGTACCATGTTGATGAATCTGCATACTCAACGCTGGGATGAGGAACTACTAGACCTATTTAATATCCCTGCTTCAGTCCTGCCACGAATCATCAGTTCCGATTGTCATATTGCAGATACAGCACCGGGTTTGTTAGGAGCCACCATTCCCATTATCGGCATTCTGGGTGATCAGCAATCTGCCTTGTTTGGCCAGTCTTGTTTCGAACCCGGTATGGCAAAAAATACCTATGGCACTGGCTGTTTTATGCTATTTAATACCGGCCATGACATTCAGCTCAGCCAGAATAAATTGCTTTCTACCCTCGCCTGGCAGGTACAGGAACAGACCAGTTATGCCTTAGAAGGTAGTGTTTTTATGGCCGGTGCAGTGGTGCAATGGCTACGTGATGGGCTTGGCATCATTCAAAAAAGCAGTGATATAGAGAAGTTGGCCTGTAAAGTTGAAGATACTGACGGCGTGGTCTTAGTTCCTGCTTTTACCGGATTGGGTGCACCGCATTGGGATAGTGAAGCCCGTGCCCTGCTTTGTGGCATGTCACGAGGAACCAATAAGGCCCATATTGCCCGCGCCGCGCTGGAATCGATTGCCTTTCAGGTCTCCGATGTATTGACTGCGATGCAATCGGATATTGCCCATCCTTTAAAAGAACTACGCGTCGATGGTGGCGCCAGCTGTAATGATATGCTGATGCAGTTCCAGGCTGACCTGCTAAATGTTCCTGTCATGCGTCCAAAAATGCTGGAATCCACCGCTTGGGGTGCAGCAGCGATGGCTGGTTTAAAATCTGGCGTATTTTCCAGCCTTGATGAAATCTCTCAGTCCTGGCAGTTAGACCGAGCCTTTGAACCAAAAATGCAGAATGATGAACGTGAAGCACATTTAGCCAAATGGCAAAATGCTTTGAAACGGGCCAAATCAGATTTATAAGATCGAAAAAAACCGCTAAATAGTTAGCGGTTTTTTATGTTGGAAAATATTAATGTGATGGCATTCCACCCAAACCCGCTTTGGGTCGTGGTGCCAACCAGACGATTAAAGCAGCAAAAATAAAAACCATCGCCAAAATCAAAAGGCTCTAGACTAGCAAAATGATTATGTTAGTCTAGAATCATGATAGAAAACAGTAAATTAAGTCACTACAAGATTAAAAAAATTATTCAATGCTTTTGTGTTGATATTCCTGCTTCCAAAACA
>NZ_VOZD01000048.1:0-7717 GCF_013419915.1 Acinetobacter sp. YH12043 | reverse complement strand
TAATGGAGAAATCTAATCGGTATGTTATACCTGAGAGAAGAGTGAGGAGTTATCCAAGGGTTGTAAAAGGAAAACCTCAAAAATACCCAAGAAAAAGCCAGTCAATCTCTTAACTGACTGGCATTACACTAAAGTGAGCTTTTTTATTTGCTGGAATTAAAGACTTAGATTTTATATTTTCTTATTTTAAATTATGGAAGTGGGCAATATCGCTGCCAATCATCTTTCATTTTTTGCAATTCATTACCCGTCAATATCTCGCTGTAATAAATATAATAGGTGGCATCGGGATATTGAATCTCATGTCTGTACATAATTCCACGTAGAGAAACAGGCAACTCTTCTGGGAAGTCATCCGCTAAATTCAGTTCCTCAAATTCATAGTTAAAATAACAATTTTGGATTGCTAAAAATGCTTCAGCCACGGTCATCTTTCTGCTCTTAATGGAAATATGCTTCATTTTAGCTGATGAGCAGTAACCATGCCTGATATTTATGAAGGTTCAATCCATTTAACCAGCTTAGATTCTGCCAAATGCGGATATTTGAACTTATCTAAATATTCAAAGCAGGCTTTTTGACCTTGAGGAATTTTCTTTAGATGCTTATCAAAAAATAGATGACGATTATATTGAGCACCATCAAAGCGGATGCTGACACGCTCAAAGTAACCACCACGACGAGCATTGAATTGGTAAAATTGAATCACGCCACAGTCCTGCGAAGGAATAACAGGTGGAGCATCTGGCTTTAAAAATGCGTAAAGTAAAAAGATTGAAGTGCCCGGAAGAAAGCTGAGCCAAAATAAAATTTTCTTCGATTCGTCAGTGGTTAATTTCGCTTCAGAATAGAACATACATAGCATCGGAATAAAAATGATACTGAAGAAGCCGAATAGTAAAAGAAACGTGAGCATATAAATGAGAAACCACTATAAGTCAGTTATTTATAGCACAATTGTTTGATTTTAGATCATAAAAAAGCCCACCGAAGTGAGCTCTTAGATTCATAACTGAATAATGAATTAAAGTTTAGGATCGCGCATCTGAACCAGATTTGAATTGGCTTTGGTTAGCGTATCTACCACTTTATTCATCACCGCAGGGATAAAAGAATCTGCAATTTGTGCTGCTTGCAAACCTAGTTTTTCGCCCAGCGTTGGTTTTTTACGGGTCTGGATTAAATACACATCATGTTGTGGTAATAGGCCTAGCAGATATTCATCGGAAGTTTGCAGTTTATCCACCAGATTCAGGTCTAGGGCATCCTGACCATACCAGTGTTCACCCGTTGCCACTTTTTCAACATTTAACTGTGGACGATATTTTTCCACGAAGTGTTTAAACAAGGCATGTGTCTGTTGCAATTCTTCTTCAAACTTGGCTTTGCCCTCTTCGGTATTTTCACCAAACATGGTCACCGTACGTTTGTATTGACCCGCAGTATAAAGTTCAAAATCGATCTTGTTTTCTTTCAGCAGACGGTTAAAGTTTGGCACCTGTGCCACTACCCCAATTGAACCCACAATCGCAAACGGCGCAGAAATCACTTCATTTGCAATACACGCCATCATATAACCGCCACTGGCTGCAACCTTATCAACACAGATGGTCACATGAAAACCCGCTTCACGTAAGCGCACCAGCTGCGCAGCTGCAAGACCATAACCATGCACCATACCACCCGGACTTTCTAAACGTACAATGATACGGTCACGACCAGCTTTCGCTGTAGATAGAATCAGGGTAATTTCTTCACGCAGGCTTTCTACCGCAGACGCAGCCATATCGCCTTTAAAATCGAGTACATAGATTTTCTGGTTAGTTTTCTTACGCGCACGCGCTTCTTTTGACAATTGCTGGCTCAATTGCAAAAGTTCCAGTTTAGATGAAGTTGTTTGCGCTATTTTTTTTCGTTGCTCGTTAATGCGCGCATTCAAGTGACTAATACGGATTTCAGCGGGTAATTTGGGGGTATGAAATAACATAAAAATCGGGTCTCAATTATTTATATAGGTTTCAATTTAAGATAAGGTCAAATGATTTTTTTTCAATAGAATATTGTTGTTTAATTGCTGAAACAGAGCAGTATCCATGGGGCTTTAGTAGAGCAAAAATAATTTGTACTATAAAAGATTGATGCCATGCTGATAACCTGCCCAGAGAATAACACCCAGCAATATAGCAGAATTCGTATATAAGGCTTTTTCCTGCTTTTTGAAATAGAAATTCAAACTGAGTCCATACAGCAATCCAATCAGTGTATAAAACATGCTGCCGCCTTGTAATTGATGCCACAAACCACCAATGCCTAAACTTAATGCGATCAGCAGCATCAGAAAAACTGACATCTTTTTGAGTGTTTCCATAGCGGATGCAACCTTTTCTTAACATCTATCTTTTGACAGCTCTGCCATGTCAAAGACGGCATATTCTATAAGAATTTAGGTCACAATAGGATTCGGTTTATTTTTCCACATTTCACTGATTCAATTGATATATCTTCTATTCTTTGGTTACTTTTGGATATAAAAAAAAGAGCTTTTTAGCCCTTCTTTCTTGAGATAAAACTTCTTAACCAAAACGCCCTGTAATATAGGCCTCAGTGAGCTGATGATCTGGCTGGGTAAAGACTTTCTCGGTCGAGTTGACTTCGATCAGATCACCTAAATGGAAATAAGCAGTCCGATCAGAGACTCGCGCTGCCTGCTGCATGGAGTGAGTCACAATAGCAATGGTGTATTGGGTTGATAGCTCGGAGATCAGTTCTTCAACTTTGGCTGTTGCTATCGGATCGAGTGCTGAACAGGGTTCATCCATCAGAATCACTTCAGGAGAAACGGCAATCGTCCGTGCAATACATAAACGCTGCTGCTGACCACCCGACAATCCCGTGCCCGGCTGATTTAAACGGTCTTTGACTTCATCCCATAATCCCGCTTTACGCAAGCTGTGTTCTACGATTTCTTCCAGATCATATTTATCCCGTGCCAGACCATGCAATTTTGGCCCATAAGCGACATTATCAAAAATCGACTTTGGAAAAGGGTTTGGCTTCTGAAACACCATCCCCACCTGCGCACGCAGCAATACCACATCCAGATTCGGGTCATAAATATCCTGATGATCCAGCAACACCTTACCGGTTACACGACAGCGATCAATCGTGTCATTCATCCGGTTTAAGGTACGCAGGAAAGTTGATTTACCACAACCTGAAGGACCGATAAAAGCAATCACTTCATTTTCATAGATATTCAGATCAATGCCTTTAATTGCTTCTATTTCACCATAGTAAACATGTACATCTGAGGTACTGATTTTGACCTGATCTGACTTTTTCGGTGCTTTGTTTTCAGCTTGGCTATCAAACTGGGAGACAAAAGCAGTCGCTGGCTTTTGGGTCACAGAATCTTGGGTAAATTGTGTATGTTGTGGATTCACAGACGGATCCTTTTCTAAGGAATTTATAGTTGGATTTGCTGTATTCATATTCTGCTCTTCCTTACCAACGGACTTCAAATTTCTTACGTAACCAGATGGCTAAGCTGTTCAGGCTGATCATCATGGCCAGAAGTACAATAATGGCTGCTGCAGTACGTCCTTCGAAGAAGTTACGTAGCTCATTGCCTTGCCACAGGAAAATTTGCACCGGCAATGCTGTGGATTGATCAAATGGTGAAGCCGGTACACTTGCGACAAAAGCACTCATCCCGATCAATAATAGCGGGGCCGTTTCACCCAGTGCTTGTGCCACACCAATAATCGCCCCCGTCAAAATACCTGGTAGTGCAAGCGGTAAAACATGGTGAAATACGGTTTGCAAGCGTGATGCACCTAAGCCTAATGCTGCCTGACGAATGGATGGCGGTACGGCTTTAAGTGATGCACGCATAGTAATAATCACAGTCGGTAGTGTCATCAAACTTAATACCAGACCACCCACCAACGGTGCTGACAGTGGTAAATGCATCCAGCCAATAAAAATCGCTGCACCGAGTAAACCAAAGACAATGGAAGGAACTGCTGCAAGGTTATTAATATTCACTTCTACGACATCGGTAATCCAGTTCTTTGGTGCAAATTCTTCAAGATAGATGGCCGATGCTACCCCGATCGGAATCGAGATAAAGATCACGATCAGCATCATGAATAATGAGCCCATAAATGCGCCTGCGAGACCTGAGGTAGCAGGTGAACTGCGCGAGTCCGGACTGGTAAAGATATTGGTATTAAAGCTACTTTCTATGATTCCGGCAGCTTTCATATCATCCGCAAGCTGACGGACTTCAGGACTGAGCTGTTGCTGTTCATCGGGCAGATCGCGGTCAATATTGCCAGCCAGCCAGACATCAACATTGGCATCTGCGAGAATTTTTACGTCTTTGGTTTGACCGACCAGAGCCGGATTATTCAGTACCATATCCCGCAGACGATACGCTTCTGAACTGGTATATAAATAGCCCAGTTCATCACGCTGGCTTTCCAGCTTACTGTCTTTGGCAATCATGCCATTTACAATCAAGGTATCCCAGTCAACCAGACCGACCTGCATTTGCCAATCCACCATACGCTGTTCAAATTGTGCCTGGGATTCTCCCGCAGCCTGTTTAGGTTTAGGATTAATATTGACAATGGCTGGATCAAAATGAATCGGCAAGCTCATACTGCTTTGCCAGAATGCCGGCAAACCTTTGCCCAAAATACTGCCGAAAAGAACTACCACAAAGAACAAACCAGCCAATACGGCAGAAAGCCCCATGACACGAAAGGTTTTTTCTTTGCGATGACGTCGTGCCAGAGAGCTTTGAATGGTCTTCCTGCGCTTTTCACGTTGCTCAGCAGCCACAGATGGATCAATAGGCTGATCTACAGGCGTTGTATTTGAAGTACTCATTAGTCGTATTGCTCTCGATATTTACGCACGATGTACAGTGCAACAATGTTCAGCCCCAAAGTAATGACAAACAAAGTAAGACCTAAGGCGAAAGCCACCAGCGCCTGCGGACTGGCAAAGTCAGTATCACCCGTCAACTGATTGACGATGGTAATGGTCACTGTTGAAACTGCTTCCAGTGGATTGGCATGCAGTTGCGGACTGTTTCCTGCTGCGAGTACCACAATCATGGTCTCACCAATGGCCCGCGATGCCGCCAGCAAAAAAGCGCCAATAATGCCGGGTAAAGCGGCTGGTAATACGACCTGACGAATCGTTTCAGATTTGGTCGCGCCCAGACCTAAAGAACCATCCCTCAAGGCACGTGGTACCTGGGTAATAATGTCGTCTGATAAAGATGACACGAATGGAATAATCATGATGCCCATGACGAAGCCAGCAGTAAGCGCACTGGTGGCATTAATATCAATACCGACCAAAGCACCTAGACTTTTAAGAAATGGCCCCAGAATCATTAAGGCGAAAACACCGTAGACAATCGTTGGAATTCCAGCCAAAACCTCAATGGTCGGCTTTGCCCAAGCTCGGAAGCGTGGTGATGCGTACTCGGCCAGATAAATCGCAATCATCAGTCCTAAGGGGACTGCAACAAGTAATGCAATCCCGCTGACCATCAATGTTCCCCACAGCAATGGCAATAATCCATAACTGCCTTCGGCATGACCCGTGGTGCTAAAACCCGGATCCCATTCGGTGCCAAAGAAGAAATCCAGTGGACTGACAAAGCTGAAGAATCGCATGGCTTCGCCAAACATCGACATCACAATGCCGAGTGTGGTCAGGATGGCTACTCCAGAACACAAGGCCAGCCCGATATTCATGATCTTTTCGACCTGATTCCGTGCACGAAAATTCTGGCTGATCCGTTTTTTTGCCCAGACCAGACCGGCCAAAGCCACAGAAATGACAACTGCCAGTTTGGCAAAAGTACCGATGGTAGAAAATTTAGCTAATTGTTCTGCTGCTGCAAGTTCATAAGCAGCCGGCTGATCACTGACACCGAAACCGGAAGCCAATGCCTGTACACGATCTATGACCACACTCAGACTGGCTTGATCCAGATGAGTCAAAACATCATGAGGCAGGTGTTTAATTACGACCTGTTCCAGCAGGCTAGGTTCAACAATGTTCCATGCCATCAGAATCAAAAATGCAGGAAGTCCACACCACAAAGCTACGAGCGCGCCATAATATCCAGGACGTGAATGTAGCATCTCAGAATTATTGCCCTGACCTGCTAGTTTCCGGCTTTTACTTAATCCGATTTGATAGGCGATGGCAATTAAAGCCAGTAACACACCTATAAGTAGCAGATTCATGTATTCTCCATGGTTCTTTTCAGGATTTTAGTCTGTGAAAAAACTTGCTTGCCATGAAAAGCCGATGACAGGTCGACTGTCACCAGCATTTCCCTAAATCCTGTTTTATTTCACTACTACGGCTTTTGCAGCCTTAAAATTTGCCAGCACTGCTGCACGTTCTTTGTCTGACATTGAAATCAAGCCGGCTTTTTCCAGCTTGGAACCCTTACCCGATACCTTTTTATTCAGGAAATACTCTGTGAACTGTTGCAAACCTTTGATTGATTTCAGGTGTTCGCCTTTGACATAGAAGAACAATGGACGAGATACCGGATAAGCCCCATTTAAAATGGTCTTTTCAGAAGGAGCAACGTTATTGACGGTTGCTACACGTAGCTTGTCGCGGTTTTGATCGTAAAAGCCCAGGCCGAATACGCCAACAGCGCTCGGTGAGGTTTTTAAGCGTGCCAAAGTTTCAGTATAGTCACCTGAAATTTCAACAACACGGCCATCTTTACGGAAGCTGGTACATGCTTTTTTCTGTGCATCTTTCGCTAGAGCCTTAATAGCAGCATACGATTCACAACCTGCATCCACCATCTTCTCCTGGAAGACTTCACGTGTGCCATGATTTGAAGCCGGAATCACTAAAGTGATAGGTTCATTCGGTAAGGCTGGATCAATCTGGTTCCAGCGGGTATATGGATTTGCTACCATTTTCCCTTTGGAAGGTAACTGCGCAGCTAAAGCAGCATAAACATGCTGAGGTCGTAATTTATAAGCGGCTTTATTCGAATTAGATGCAAAGACAATCCCGTCATACCCGATCTTGATTTCTAGTACCTTGTTGACACCATTCTTTTTACATTCTGCCAGTTCGGCACTTTTGATTTGACGCGAGGCATTCGCAATATCAATGGTATTGTCCCCTACACCATTACAGAACTGTTTTAGGCCGCCAGATGAACCACCTGAACCAACGACTGGTGTTTTAAACTGAGGGAAAGTATTGCCAAATTCTTCAGCGACAATACTGGCATAAGGTAAAACAGTAGAAGAACCTGCGATTTGAATAGTGTCACGTGCTGCATTCGCTGTCGTGGATGCCGCTACCCCCGCTGCAATTAAGATTGCTATATTTGTTAAGCGCATTCTGGATCTCTCTCATTTATTAAAATTTCAAGTACACCACTTTTGATTCAGTTGAGTACCTGTTTTCGATACTCACATTTTGATTTTGGAATATGACAGCCGGGTTACAGCTTTATGACGGTTTTATGATAATTAATCCGTCACCTGATCAAGACAATATAATAGAAAAAAGACCCTGTTCAGGTAATGCCAGTCAGTTAAGCAAATTTTAGTAAAATGTAGTAAAAATGAGTGTATGTAAATACGCTCATTTTTTTATGTCTTTATCTGAACATTTAGAATCCACTCTTGAACATTCTCTCCCATCA
>NZ_VOZD01000047.1:0-8593 GCF_013419915.1 Acinetobacter sp. YH12043 | reverse complement strand
GGCCGTCGCTATCCGACTGGTCCTGCAGCGACTCTAATTCGCATTCTGGATGCCCATCCAACCCTAATTTAAAAAGTTTAGATAATAAAAAACCCCGGCATCCTGCCGGGGTTTTTTATTGCCGCTGATTGTGCTGTTGTACCCTCTGATCCATGTGCAATAACTTATAATTTTTGTTTTATGTTATGGAACTTCCTGTTCCTGATGAGTTCATCATAGGAAAGTTCCAGTATCCTAGATAGCCGCAAAGGGCCGAGATTCACGTAAGCCTGAGCGTACAAAATAGCCTAAATTTTATCCACAAAAAATGTGGATAATTTTGGACATTGAGGCATTGATAAAATTTGAAAAATGCTAAAATTGATTACTTTTTAAACAAAATTATTGGCAAAACATTCCAAAACCGCTCATAAAAAAGCCGACTTGTTTCAAAGTCGGCTTTTTGCACATTTTTTGAGTTCGGTTGAATTTTTAAATCATTGATATTTAATTTAATATACAAGTGTATTTCGTATAATCGCCATTATGTTAAATAGAATCAAAAAACCTCCAATAAAATCGTTATAGTATTATTATTTATTGAATAGATAAGAGAATTAAATTAGTGAAATACTCAAATGAAAAAATAGTAAAAGCTCTCTTACTTTCTCCTTTACCACTACTTTTTTTCACAGCAGTCCTGTTTATCGTAATGAATCAGGAATACAGCCTATACTCGATTTTAGTGGTTCTTGTAGGGCACGGTCTTGTCTACTTGGCTTATTGTATTTTGACTGTACCTTTCAGCTTCATATTCTCAATTCTTTTAAATCGTTATAACAGTCTTAATTTATTAACTATCTGTATTGCCTCTATAATTATTGCTACTCCATTTTTTATTCTTTTTGGATGGAGTCACACAGGAGAAATTTCGAAAGAGTGGTGGAAGATGTATACAGATACATGGACTATCTTTATGGCTCTATTTCCTGGCTTATGTTATTGGCTGTTTTTAATTAATTTAAAAGATAAAGAATAGTTATGAAAAAAATATTATATTTTAATTTCTTAGCGATTATTTTGACTTATGTATCTTTGCTTTATCAAAAAAATATATTAGTTGCTCGCATAGTTGTAGATAAGCTTGAAAAAGTTGAAGTCATAGCTGGGGGATTTCCTCTACAGTTCCTTATAGATGGTGAAACCTCTCCAGTCGGAAGTATAAGTATCAATCCTTTATTTATTTTCATCGGCATGGATCAATTTGTTTTTCTCAATTTTTTTATTGATTATTTATTTTGGGTAAGTATTTTATTTGCTTTTTCTATGATTGTGAAAAAGTACAGAATTGTATAGATCTCCTAAAATTAACATAATACGCGTTATACGAAATGCTTTATAATTATCCTTATAATTCAACGCTGTAGTTCCTAGTTGATAGCCCGAGTTTCCATGACCGGGCTTTTTTTATGATTTTTCACGTTCCACGTCTATTCTTTGATCAATGTTTCACAACTTTGATTAGCTCAGTTGAATAGTACCCTTAGCCATTCGGCAGAAAAAATCGGCTCCAGAAGCCTCTTTTTGGCTGTTCCGGTTCAACATGTTCCGGCACTGGAATACGCTTATTTTCTGTCTGCTCCGGAGTAGTCAATCCGTCATCTTTCGGCTGAGTTTGGATCTCTACTTCTACAGGAGTTTCTCTTGGTTGAGTAGTCAATACATCATAGTTCGACTCACTTTTTGACCTAGCATCTGTTGCTATATCTAATTTTGGGTCGATAGAACTAGTTGTATAAGCTTTTGGAGCTTCTAGTAGGCGTTGTATTGCTTCAATTTGCTCATCTTTAACGTGTAACTGATCATTCTTAGCTTTTAGTTCCTCACGTTGGAACTGCTCACGCTCATGAGCCTGTTCAAGCTGTTTTTGAAGCATGTAAACCTGCTGTTCTAATAGGTGAACTTCTGACAACTTTCGTGTTTCGGTTGTCTGTGAACTGTTTACATTTCTAGAAGGTTCACCAAAGACTCGAATAGCTTCAGAAAGATCAATTTTACCGTCACTATTCTTACTTAAATTACCTTTATTAACTTGCTTATAAATGGCTTGACGAGTTATTCCATAGAGGTTTGAAAGCTCAATAACAGATAGTGATTTCATCTTGTAATTTTGGTTGTCCATTATGTGAACTAAAATACATTAACAAACAGTCAACTGCTACATACACAATCGACCTTTATGCCTTAAAGCCTAAATTTTTAAGATGAGGAATAAGTTGTTTTTGTTTTATTGGATCTCGCAGCATATCTTTAATTTTAATAGCTAAGTCGTCATAACTTTCACCTTGTTGTGCTAGGTGAGATACTTCATGTAAGCGTGAAAGCTGATTACCGAACATATTAATTTGTGAATCTGTCAATTTATAAAAATTATTCTGTTCGGATTTATGCTCAATACTTTTTGATTTTTCTTTAAACGTGAAGTGAATGTGTGTGACTTTTCGACCTGTCTTTATTTGCTCGTAAGATACATTTAAAGGGCTATGTTCATTGATTTGATCTACAGCAGTATCAATAACCCATCTCTTTAAATCAGCAGACAATGGATATCTTTTCCCTAACTCCAACATACTTCTTAGAGATTCGATGGAAATCTCTCGTTTTCCTATGGAACGATATTGGCTTAGTAGCTCATAAATACGAATAGCATATGCGCTACTCATACCAGCAATGTCAGATAGCGAATACTTAGTGAATTCACGACTTAGATTAGAAATGAACGGCAAAATTTCTTTAGAAAACCGAATTCCTACAACGCTTTTACTTTCTAAAAATCGTATGGATTGAATCCATCTCATTTTGATTGACTCATCATCAATAGCTAAATTAATTGATCTGTCATATAAGCGGTTTACACCATCTTTTAGATCTCTATAAGCTGTTTTTTCATGAACCCCAAGTTTTTTTAAATCATCAATAGTTACGCGATAAATTTCATCATCTGTAATATCTTCAGCCCGACTAATCTTACTAATAGCTGCTAAGACAATCCGTTGTTCTGTTGAGCTGAGTTGATATGAAGCCTCAATTACTTGATTTGATTTAACTACCAATTCTTTTTTAGATGTACTCATCATTTTTAATTCGATAAACTAATTATGAGTAATATAATTCTCTCATAGTTAGTAGTCAATCCCTCATAGTTAAGTAGTCAATCCCTCATAGTTAGTAGTCAATCCCTCATAGTTAGTAGTCAATCCCTCATAGTTAGTAGCTGAAAGCCTTTCTGTTAAAGCCTTTCAGATAGCCTAAAAGATTTAAAAGATTTAAAAATAATTAAAAAGGAAATTTGAAAAATTGCCCTTGGTTTTCGCTTCGCTCAAACTCTATTGAATCTCGCTTACGCTCGATTCGTCGGGGCAATTTTTAGGTTGATATTCCCGTGAATTTAAGAAAAAGCAAAAGCAACTAGGAATTCGCTTCGCTCATAAGCTGTTTACTCGCTACGCTCGATCTAGACTCAATTTTCTACATGTGATTTACGCTTATTTAGACTTCACAGCCTAAAAAGCAGTTTTTCAGAAAGTCGAGTCGCGAATTTTGTTAGTTCACTCGTAGACACTCGTTCTGTAAGACCCTCTTATTATTTAGATTTTCTTAAAATCTTTTGATCACTTGAAAATGGTTCAAAGCCGAAGAGCTTTCTATCTCGATCGCGAGTGAGTGTTTTTTCAAGCATCGAAAAAACAGGAGCATATTTCTCGGGATCTTGTTGCATTTTTGAGAGATAGAGACCACCAATGATGATTTTACGCGATGTTTGATCGCGTTCTTGTTGGCTTCTTTGAGCCGTTTTTTCTTTTTGAGTCCGCAAATTTTTCCAGTTTTTTGCTTGTTGCTCTTGGTCTTCTCGTGTGAATTTTCTTGCTGTTGTTAAGTTTTTCAGTTTTGAGATTTCATTATCAATGTGCTGAGTTGTCTCAAAAATCATTTGATCAAGTTGGTCAGGGGTCATTAAACAATCCATTAGTTCGCTCAAAGCTTGGTTATACAACAGACCACAAAAAACCACGATTTAATGTCGTCAAAATTGAAAAATTGAGGTTTTGGTGACATACGCTGCGTCAATTTTTAAAACTGCATCATAATCCGTGAAGAAGTCCCCCTGACTTTAAGGGCGCACTTATGCAAACACTCCGTTGTTTGCCGTGCGACCCCCATTTCATCGGGGGTACAGCGGTTTTCAACCGCCAAAAAACAAAGTTTTTTGAAAATCAAAAGAATTAGTGGGGGATGTGAAAATGGCAATTTATCATTGTTCAATCAAAACTATTTCACGCGGCAAAGGGCAAGCAGTTCTTGCAAGTCTTGCTTATCGAATCGGGCAGAATTTAACGTGTGAGCGGTACGGTAAAACTTTCAAATATGAAAATCGGCAGAACTCAATTGAGCATGTGGATCTGTTTCTTCCGAAAGACACAAGCGACCTGAGTTTTTATAATCACGAAAATTTATGGAACAAAGTCGAAGCACGAGAAACAAAATCAAACTCACAACTTGCTCGTGAAATTGTTGTCGCAATTCCAGCCGAACTTTCTGAGATTGAACGCATCCAACTAGTTCAGAAACAATGCCTTTGGCTAGTTGAAAAATACGGAGTTGCGGTGAGTGTTGCATTGCATAAACCGAATGATTTAGCTGAAAAAAACTATCACGCACATATCATGTTCACCACTAGAACCCTTGAAAACAATGAATTTGGCGAAAAGATTGTATTCAAAAAAGAGCAAGTAAAAGAGTTAAGAAAAACTTGGGAAATACTTGCAAATAATGCACTTGAAAAGTACAGCACAAGCATTGATTGCCGTTCTCATAACGATGCACAAAATCCAAAAATCCCCACTGTGCATGAAGGCTATTTTTTAAAAAATCTCAGTGAGGAACAAAGAGAAGAATTCGACATTGTTCAACACAACAGAAAAGCAAGACAGCAACACAAACAACTTGAGCAAATTGAAAATGGACTTAAACAAGTTCATAAAATCGGAAATGAAAATATAATTAAAACAAAGACTTTTGATGAACAAATCGCAATTTCAGAAAAGCTGATTCATGAACTGCAGTTGAAGAAATCAGAACTTGAAGAACAGAAAAAACGACAAATTGAGCTTGAGACCCGGCGAGCTGAACCGCTTGCAGCGGCCACAGCTCCCCTGGTCCATCATTGGGGAAGTGTGGCTGATGTTGATCGACTCGAAGAAATCACTCGATTTAATCCTGATCTTTTACCGCAACTACAGGCGATCAGAGACTTTGCGAGTTATGACGTGACACAGCATTTGAAATCAAAAACTGTGAAATACGGAGTTCCGACCAATCCGCAAGATAATAGGTTCAATATTCCTGTTTATGATGTCGCTAGAGCGCCCTCATTTGCGATTACAGACGACTTTTTAAAAAACTATACTGAATATTGCAGAAATGTTTTAAACACTATTACAGCGCATTACAACGCAAAAGAGAGCGTGTTTAATGAGTCATTTAGTTTAAATACTCCGAAACATGCGCTTGAGTGGCTTACTAAACAGAATGAACTTTCAGACAGTCGATTAAATGAGATTCTAGAGCCGATTGGCGCTTTTTCGTTGAGACAGAAAAACGAAGTTTTTTCTGCTCAACTTGAACAAATAAAAAAACAGCAAAGCCATATAGGAAAAGCATTTGAGCTTGCAGAAGCATATGTACCTAACACCAAAATTGATGTTGAGCAGGACAGAGCATCCGAACTTTTAAATCTGCCTGAATCAGATCCTCGGTTTGAGCCAGAGTGAAAACCTTACATTTTTTTTAGCATGAATTTAAGCGTTCTCTTAGGGAATCGTGTCAAAAAAAATGTAATACATTTTTTGATCAAAATTATAATTTTTTGGACACCAATGTTTCATGAAATGCTTGTATATCAATAGTTATACGCTGATTACCAACCGATTTTTTATTAATTTTGAGTCACGACCTTACATTTTTTTTAGCATGAATTTAAGCGTTCTCTTAGGAAATCGTGTCAAAAAAAATGTAATACATTGGTCAATATTCCTAGTATTTACAGGTATTCCAATTGAACAAATTGAAGAGGAAGCTGGATTGATTAATGTCGTTGAATGTGTTGAAAGTTTATCTAAACAAGATATGTAGGGGGTTAAGAAATTAAATTTCGTATAAGAGTTTTTATGTTAAATAATGGTTTTTATATGATCTAGTATTTCTAAATATAAGTGCAATTTTACTAAGGTTGCTTAGATGCTATGGAATCTAAATATCTAAATTGTTCATCCCCCTTTACTTCATTTTCATGTTTAATTACCGCTATTAGTAAAACTATGGTCATAGCCCCAGCTAGATAGGTGATCTTTTTTCTCATGATTTCCTTATAGTGAAATTCTTTTTGCTTATTTTATATAAATCATAAAATTGTGATATATACCAATCTGCTAGGCAACTTAGTCCTATTCCAAATAACCCAAAAAATCCGATATCTTTGTAAGCTTTAACCCACAAAAATTGGGGGATAGTTTTCGAAATAGAGTCTTTGATAAAATAGTAAAAATCAATAAATACCTACTTTTTAAACTATTATCATTGAGAGAATATTACAAAGTTGCTTAAAAAAGCCGACTTGGAAACAAGTCGGCTTTTCGACATCGTCGAGCACATTTTTTATATCATAAATTTCCGATTTTTATAATTTTCAAAGTCTATCTTTCAGCTCTTTATACAACAAAGCCGAACTGAATTAAAAATAGAAATGTAGTTGAGCTGATGCTTGCTCATTTCTTTATTTTTAGTAATTGAGGTGAACATACTGTCAGTACATGGTAGTTATAAGTAACGTGTAACTTTGTTTGCACAAAGATTTGAGTTATGCCAAGTGATGGATTGATTTGTACTTAAAATTTTAAGCTTATCCACTTGCTTTGCAAGCCACTACACTTTATTTACAATCCTATGTTGTGGAAGTAAGGGATCTTGTACTCGCCCAGTATGTTCAACTTGATTATATCTAAAGGACTATTAGGCTTCAATCAAATCAATTTTCCAATTATTCGACTGAATTAACACGTTTAAATCACGTAATTTAAGACTAATATCATCAGCTTGTTTTTGTAATGATGAAACTGGAATAACTTTATGCCACTTTATTTCCCGCGTACTATAACGATCAGATTCACGAGATGTATTACTTATTGCTGCAGTTAGGGTTTTGTGCTGTTCTACAAATTCATCACGCAAAGTCAATAAAGCAAGTAGAGAACGGCCATCATTTAATTTTGTTAAAGCATTAGTTTCATGAATTGCATAACTTAATTTTTGAAATTCTTGAATTAAAGAAAATACTTGTTTTAGTAGTTCATTTGGATCTTCAGATGGTTGATCACCATCTTGTACCAATACATTTGCATTGATACGTTGTTTTAGTGAAATAATTTTTTTTTGTTGATCACTTCGAAGTAAGAGAGCTTCTGCTAATTTCATTTTTCACCTATTAACCAATTAGAATTAAGTTTTAAACAGCTTATATCTGATGTGGTTCCGTTAATTAGACCACTCAATCTAGTTTTATAAGTTATAAATCCGCTCTAAATAATCGCCCCAGAAAGACACTGGGATGGTATACGCCCAGTGATGTTATGGCTGGTTTTTATACTGTTGCACTTGCCGCTTGAATCCGCCTTATTAAATAATATATTATTTAAAAATTATATAAAGGCTACTTATAATGAAAGTAGATACTAAAAAAGTATTATTTAAATCCCTCTTTCTATTCATTTTACTAGTTTCACAGACTATTTATGCAGAAGCAAGAAGTACGATTTGTCGAGTAAGTGTAAAAGACAAAAACCTCCATATTGGTATATGTTTTATAGAGTCTTCAAATGACTCCTCATATTATTTATCAGGGAAAACCTTGTCATATAAAACCGGAATGAAAAAGATAGGAATCAAGATTCTTGAAAAAAATAAAGCATTGATTCAAATAGAAATGTCTTCGGGAGAGCTCTATGATTGGGGCGTTACATTTCGTTCCCCAGTTCGGCCAGGATGTTGGGTGGGTTTACAAAGTGATTTCAAAGTATGCGCATTACAATTTCGCCCTAATTTATTCAAAAATTAAGGGTTGAAGCGCATATAGTTTGATGGAGCTTTTGAATAGCTACTCAAAGTCTGTGAAGGATAATCTGACAGACAAAGAGTCCTCGATCCTGCGTCAATGAGTGAAGGAGAAATTTCATGGATAATAACTTATTTGATGATCTGACTGCTTCAATCAAAGAAGCTGGCGCCATCAAACGTAATGAGATAACGGCAAATCGAGTGACTGAGCTTAAATTCCCAGACATTAAAGAAGTACGCGAGAAAACTGGCTTAACTCAGGCAGAGTTTGCTGCACGTTTGCATATCAGCGCGAGAACCCTACAAAACTGGGAACAAGGCCGTCGCTATCCGACTGGTCCTGCAGCGACTCTAATTCGCATTCTGGATGCCCATCCAACCCTAATTTAAAAAGTTTAGATAATAAAAAACCCCGGCATCCTGCCGGGGTTTTTTATTGCCGCTG
>NZ_VOZD01000046.1:0-11432 GCF_013419915.1 Acinetobacter sp. YH12043 | reverse complement strand
ACTTTCAACTTTTGCCAGTGTTGATCTGTCAGCATGGTACGAGGCATAGCGAATAGTAAAATTGGGTTTGGCGATTTGATTTTACTACTTCGCTATTTTTTTAAGCTAAAAGTGTCAACACACCCTATTGATATTTAATTTATTTTTAGCCTTATAGTTTTTCATTTTTAAAGTGAACTACTTCTTCCAAAAAATAATTTTAATCTTAAATATGAATGTCATTTTGTTCTGTTATTTTGATATAAAAAACCGCCAGAAATAGGCGGTTTTTTATTTTAAAGACATGCTTATTTGGCAACCAGTGCTTCACTTTCAAAGGCAATGCCATCCCAGCCATTTTGCATGAACTGGCGGATATTCTGGTGATCCGTTGCTTCTGGTGTGGCCAGTACAGCCGCATAGTGTTCTGCAAACAGGCTCAAGGTTTGTGCCTGATCTAGGTCATTCAGTTGGGCAAATGAAAATACTTTGGCACTGCCTTGGTTTTCAGTGGCAGCATTAGCCTGTTGACCATTTTTAAAAGCAGTAGGTGTATGAGCATAGCGCGCATCGATATATGCAATCACATCTGCAAATTTAGCTTCGCCCGCAGCCAATTGAGCCAGTAATTCCTGAGCCATGTGGATTCCCTCTAGACTTAAATCAATTTGAATGGCGTCGAATATACCAATTTTTTGGCAAAGATCCATGTTCATTCTGCAATTTTAGGTGCATGATGTTATTCATTATTCTCGTCCCACATAGTGGCTGACGAAAGTTAAGATCGGATAAGGATGGTGTAGACATGAACTGGCTATTGGTGGCAATGGGCGGTGCGATCGGGGCAACACTGCGTTATGGAACAGGAATGTTAATTGCCAAGCCACAGATGATATTTCCGTGGCCGACCTGGTGGATCAATGTTATAGGCTGCCTGTGTGCCGGGATTTTCTTTGCCTTTAGCCAGAAATACAGTTTCCTGCAAACTGAAGCACGGCTATTTTTGATGGTAGGCATCTTGGGCGGCTTTACGACTTTTTCCAGTTTTGGACTAGAAACCTTTCAGCTGCTTAAGCAGGGTGCAGTCACGATCGCCCTCAGTTATGTGATCTCTAGTGTGATTGTCGGAGTATTGATGCTGGGTGTGGGCTTTTATTTCACCCAGCTGGCTTTAGCGCAGGCATAAAAAAGTCAGGAAATTGGAGGTAATTTCCTGACATAAACCACGATTTAAATTGAGAGAAAAATCGGAGGTTTTAAGTTTAACCACGTTTAAAACGGGCAAAACGTTTGTTAAAGCTCGCTACGCGACCTTCATTACTGGTTTGACGTTGCTCACCGGTATAGAACGGATGTGAAGCACTCGAAATATCTAGGGTGACATAAGGATAGGTCTTACCTTCATATTCCTTGGTCTGGCTAGAAGTCATGGTGCTGCCAATCACGAAGTAGGCATCAGCATTGGTGTCATGAAATAAAACTTCTCGATATTCGGGATGAATGTCTGGACGCATCGTAATATTCCTCTTGTAATTTAAGAGTAATGTTATAATGTAACATTTGATATTTCAAGTGAAGTAGGGTTACAGCTTGTAAGCTTATTACTGTAACCTAACTGCGACTTGGCACAATTTCCTCAAATACATCACTCAAATCATCATGTACTTTCAAATGAATCAGGTTCCAGTATTGTCCGGAAATAGTACGGTTTACCATCAGGGTATCTGGCGAAGGTTTGAATACATCCCAATATTTCAGAGAAGGTTTGAGCAATTCCATTCCATCATGATGTGCTGAGTTTTCAGCAAAATCATAATTGGTAGTTAAAGGACGCATCAGTACTTCTAGCCATTGTTCATACAGATCGGCCGGGAATTTTCCGGTTTCTGTCAGGGTATGCAGGGCATCCAGTTGCTGTTCAATGGTCGAAATATCCTTGTCACGAGCTGCATGGATCAACTCTTTGAAATGAGTAATGATCTCGGTAGAAAGGGTTTTAACACCGCCGTAATCGTAAATAATCACCGAGCCATCTTCACGGAAGGCAAAGTTCCCTGGATGCGGATCACAATGGAAACGTTTCAGATAGAAAATTTCCTGACCAATCGCACGGAATAAACGGCGGCCTAAGGCATTACGGGTTTCTAGTGGCCATTGGCTGGCCGTTTCCATACTTTCACCCTGTTCCAGGCTTAGGGTCAGAATATGGCGGGAAGAATATTCACTAAATACTTTCGGAATCACAATTTGATGATCGAGCGATTCATGAAAGGCACGTGCCACTTCCAGATTCTGAGCTTCAATTTCATAATTGAGTTCATTGTCCAGACTATGCTGGATTTCCTTGAATAGCTGATCCTGCAATTTGCGGTCAATTTTTAGTACACCCATCAAACGCAAGGCCAGACGAACCTGTTTCAGGTCACTTTCACAGGCTTCTTCCACTCCCGGATATTGCACCTTGACCACAACCTGCTGACCATCGGGTAGCGTCGCTTTATGCACCTGTCCGATCGAGGCTGCGGCAAAAGGCTGCTCATCAAACTGCTGGAATAGGTCCTGCAAAGATTTACCTAATTCTTTTTCAACCTGTGACTGAATCTCTTTAAATGGCATCGGTGGAGCCTGACGCTGCAATTTGGAAATGGCTCGAGCAACTTCAGGCGGGAAAATATCTTTATATTGTGAGGCAATCTGGCCGACTTTCATCACCGCACCTTTCATTTCCCCCAAGGTATCAGCAATCTGTACTCCAATATCCTGAAATAATTTACTGCGTGCAGCATTTTTCTGCTCTTCATCCGCAGTTAAATTTTTAATCGAATTGGATAGGGTTTTACTTGCAATACTTGCGGTCATTCCAGCCAATTTCATAAAGCGGCGACCAGGCGTTCGAGCCGTTTTTGCCATGCGAGATTCCTCAAAATCACCATTTTTATGGGTGTATTTGATCATAGGTGACAAACTATAAATTGCCTATATTTAATTGTAGATGTTATGTTGCAAAGCTTCTCAAAGTATTCATATTTACTTGATATTGTTCACTTGATTTATGCAATTTTTAAACCATCTTGGTGTCTGTACGGCAGTTTTTGAATCAATTATTTAATTATTCTGGAGAGAGCAAAGCATGATTTTTAAGTGCCTTTCCATGATGAAAGGCTTAAAATAATGGCATCTCAAGATCAAGAAATTTCAATGAAAGTCTATCGATATTTTACTGGCAAAGATGATGTGAATTTTTGTGCCCGTGTGACCAAGGCACTCAATGAAGGCTATGAACTTTATGGTGCGCCAACCATGACCTTTAATGGAACAGATGTCATTGTCGGGCAAGTGGTGATTAAAGAAGTCGCAGATGAGTCGGAGATTCCACAGGGATTAAAAGATGCACTAAATCAGTAATTCAATGCATCTTGTTAAATAATAAGAGGATTAGGCACGCTGGCTTAAACGTTTGTTATTGCCATAAAGTCGTGCCAGCAATAAAACACAGGCCACGCTCAGACCGACAATCAGTCCGACCCAGACGCCTGCCGCCCCCATATCTCCAAACCGGGACAAATAAACCCCCACCGGGAAGGCAATCACCCAATAGGCAATCATGGTGATCCACATTGGGCCTTTGGTATCCTGCATACCGCGTAAGCAACCTGCAGCACTGATCTGCCAGGCATCCATCAGCTGATAAGCCACTGCAAAGAGCACCAGATAAAGCGCAATCTGGGTCACCATAGGATCAGAGGTATAAAGCGCTACGATTTCACTACGGAACACCCAGAGTAATAACATGATGAGCAGAGCCAAAATCGTCGCGGTCATCAGACCTAAGCCTTGTACTCTACGCATGGCATCCCAGTTCTGTTCACCATAATAAGTTCCCACCCGAATGGTTAGTGCAATGGCGAGAGACATCGGAATCATGAACAGCTGTGAGGTAACAGAAATAGCAATCTGGTGAGCGGCCACAATGGTTTCACCCAATGGGCTCAAGACTATCGCTGCGGTACTAAAAATACTCACTTCAAAGAAAATTGCCAGTCCGATCGGAAAGCCCAGCTTTAAAATCCGTTTCAGCCAATATCCGTTCAGCTTTTCCCAGTGACTAAATGGCTGACTACTTTGATAAACCCGATTTTTAAAAATATACAGCGCCAAGCTGAGTAACATTAACCATTGCAGAATTGCTGTGGCAAAACCACAACCGGCACTGCCCAGTGCCGGAATAGGGCCAACTCCATACATAAAAATGAAGTTAAATGGAACCAAAAGCAGTAGCGCCATGAGGCTAATAGCAGTGACCGGACGTGGATAACCAATGGCTTCAGAATAACCACGTAAAGCTGCATACATGGTCACAGCAGGCATACCAAAGCCGATGGCATGCAGGAACAGGCCAGCTTTAGGTTGCAGGCTTTCTGGTACACCTAGTAAAGGTAAAGTGAGTGGCAAAACTTGCAAAACCAGACCCGCAATCACCCCCAGGATGAATGCGACCCATAATGATTGCCGCGCAATTGTGGCGATTTTTTCAGGTGTACGTGCACCTTTGGCTTCCGCCACTAAAGGTGTAGTGGCGATCATGATACCGCTAAAGAGCAGCATGACTGGAATCCAGAGACCGACACCGACCGCAATCGCTGCCAGGTCGGTCGGTGAGAGGCGTCCGGCCATAATGGTATCAATCAGGCCCAAACCTGCCTGGGAGAATTGTGTGACCAGAATGGGCAACATCAGATGGAACAGCTGTTTTAATTCATAACGACGGGTTGTGGCTGTCAAAACATTCGACACAAAAATTACTCATTAGTGATCATGTGCTTAGAGATAAGGTTTAGCGTTGTAAAGTGAGAAGCACACCAATAAAAATCACCACGCCACCTAAAAGACGTTGCCAGTTCACCGGCATTTTTTCATTGCCCAGCAGACCAAACTGATCGACGATCATGGACATCACCATCTGACCAAAAATAATCATTCCGGTCAGTGTCAGGAAGCCCATTTTAGGTGCAGCATAAATGCTCATGCTGATCGCATAAACACCCAAAAAACCACCTAACCAGAGATACCAGGGAATTGCCATCAGCTCCTGTAAGCCTGGTTTGGGATGTGACTGAAACAGCACGATGCCGGCAAGTACTATTGTACCAATCAAAAAGGAAAAAAATGCAGCTTGAATAGGAGAATATAAATATTCTTTTAATTGGGTATTAATAGCCGTCTGTAAGGTCAGCAAGACCCCGATTGCAAAGACCAAAGGCAATAAAATAAGGAGCTGGGAGGATATTTTCATAATTTTAACTATCTAATTCTATTTAAATTTTTAAGCATTAGGTGATGGCGATTTTAATTTTAGCAGTGTTGTTGCCGAGTCATGTTAAAATTACGCTAGATCTTGTAGTTGTTTTTGAGTAGTTCTTTGGCTGAATTGAATCCTGCACTTATTCCCTTATCCCTGTATATCCATATGCCGTGGTGCGTACGTAAATGTCCGTATTGTGACTTTAACTCGCATGCCGTGCCTGATGGGGAATTGTCTCTCGAGCTGGAGCGGGAATATCTGCATGCGCTGGTAGAGGACTTTAAAACTCAGGTTGATTTTGCCCAAGGCCGTTCGATTCATAGTGTATTTATCGGTGGGGGAACGCCATCACTGATCTCTGCTGCAGGTTATCAGTGGCTGTTTACCGAACTGAAAGCACTGATTCCTTTTGAAGAGAATTGTGAAATCACACTGGAAGCCAATCCAGGTACGGTGGAGCATGATCCATTTGCTGGCTATTTAGCAGCTGGTATTAATCGTCTTTCTATTGGCGTGCAAAGTTTTAATACCGAGCATCTGAAAAAGCTGGGCCGAATCCATAGCAATAAAGATGCGATCTCGGCGATTGGCCTAGCGCGTGACGCAGGGTTTCAGCGGATCAATGTGGATTTGATGCATGGCTTGCCTGAACAGACACTAGAGCAGGCACTCAATGACCTGAAACTGGCAGTCGAGAATGGTGCTACGCATATTTCCTGGTATCAGTTAACTATTGAGCCGAATACTGTGTTTTTCCGTACTCAGCCGATTTTACCGGTCGATGAAGTACTGGAAGAGATTCAGGAACAGGGCGAGGCTTATTTAAAAGCCAATGGCTTTATCAATTATGAAGTCTCTGCCTGGCGTAAAGAATTACCATCGGCACATAACCTGAATTACTGGCAATTTGGTGATTATCTGGCCATTGGAGCAGGGGCGCATGGCAAAGTGACTCAACCGGATGGTGTTTACCGTTTCCAGAAAACCCGTTTGCCCAAAGACTATTTAGCCAAAGTGCCAGCAGAACATTTGCAGTTTAAGCGCATCGAAGCGGCAGATATGCCGTTTGAATTTATGATGAATGCCTTACGTTTAAATGAGGGTGTGGAAGCGAAGCTTTATCTTGAACGAACAGGTTATAGTCTGGATACACTGGATGAATTGCTGACTTCATTGCGCCAACGTCAATTAATGGTAGAAGATGCAGAACGTCTGGCATGTACTGAGCAAGGTCACATCTTTTTAAACTCTGTGCTGGAAGAGTTTCTTTAATTGCCTAATCTATCCGAATAATTAATCCAGTTTAAAAAGAAAAAGCCCGATGAGTTACATCGGGCTTTTTCTTCTCTCTCCACTATGCATTTAAGCCATTCGGATTAACGATACTTAGGTGGCAACTTGTGATGCGGGCCATTGTGATGATTTTTGTTGAAGAAGCCTTTATGGTCTTTCTTGCCAAACTTATCATGACGATCATGCTGGTTAAAATGCGCTTTAGGAGGTGCTTTATGGAAACCCCCTTTATGCGGCATTGGTTTCTTATCAAAATGATGCGCTGCTGGCGTTGGATGACGATGATCCGGTCCAGGAGCTGCCATTACTGACATGGTAGCTGTTGTTGCGATCAAGCCAATCATTAAAGAAGAAACTAATTTTTTCATGATCATACTCATATTTATTCAATGAGTTCATCATAGGAGTCAGTGATGTAGGGAAGATGGAGCCGTAGACAAGACTTTTGTAAATTTCAGGATTTTTTTAATTTTGTATTTAAGTGATTAATAAATAATAATTTTTATTAAATATTCTATATTTTTATGGGCAATTTTTGATTTTAAAATCATCAAAATTCTTCTCAGTTTCTTCATGTTTTAACCTGACTAAAATCAGATGAAGAAATTTAGGACAAGATGATGAATGAAAAGCGAATATTTAATTATCTTTAAAATTTAATTAATTGATCTAGAAACTAAAATTAGCCAATTTAAAGTACAAAAAAGCACTCTAATGAGTGCTTTTTTTCATCTTCGCAATATTAGATTGCAGTGATGTTAGTCGCTGTAGGACCTTTTTGGCCTTGAGCTACGCTGAAAGAAACCTTTTGGCCTTCAGCTAAAGTTTTGAAACCTGAACCTTGGATTTCGCTGAAGTGAGCGAAAACGTCTGGACCATTGTCTTGTTGAATGAAGCCAAAACCTTTAGTTTCGTTGAACCACTTTACTGTACCGGTAACTGTGTTAGACATAATATAACCTATTGAATCTTATGGATTTATAGTCAAAATTTCAGATGACTAGCTGTAACTTTGAAAAATAAAAAGGATGGAGCTTATTGATCTTTAAAACGAAGGTTTATGACTAAAACTGCGATACTTAAAAGAAGACTAACCAAAACAAGAATTTTTCTAGTTATCGCCATCATACCCTGTATTTATAGATATTCAAGTAAATTATATGGATTATTTAATAGACGTCTGAAAATTATAGATATAAATTTGTGTAGTTTGTGTACGCAGCAGATTTTTCTTTGTATCGAGTCATCATTTTGACATATGAAAAAGAGCGCCGTAGCGCTCTTTTTAAAGCTAAAACCTAAACTTTTGACTTAGTAATCAAAGCTGAAGTGTTCTGCTGCCAGTGAAGTCATGGTTTTTGATGGATTCACCATCGCTTCAGCATGGCCTTGGGCACGCGGCAATAAACGCTCAAAGTAGAAATCAGCAGTTTTGATCTTCGCTTTATAGAACTCTGGAACTTCTGCACCATCACCAGCAACCAGTTTCGCTGAAGCCACCGCAGCTTGTTGTGCCCAGAAGTAAGCCATCATCACATAACCCGAGAACATCAGGAAGTCCACAGAAGCAGAGGATACGATGTCACGGTCTTTACGTGCTGCCAGCATGATGCGTACAGTGAGTGCATTCCACTGTGCACATAGCTTGGTCAGGTCCCAGGCAAAACGGCGCATGTATTTATTACGTGCATGCTGACCACAGAATTTCAGAATTTCAGCGGTATAATCACGGATCACTTTACCTTTAGAGGTCAGCAGAACTTTACGACCAATCAGGTCAAGCGCCTGAACGCCAGTCGTTCCTTCGTACAGGGTAGAGATACGTGAATCACGAACGATTTGCTCCATGCCCCATTCTTTGATGTAACCATGACCACCAAATACTTGCATACCGTGGTTCGCTGCTTCATAACCCATTTCAGTCAGGAAGCCTTTCAGAATAGGGGTATAGAAACCTAAGTGATCATCCTGCTGTTCAAATTCAGCAGTATCACCACGCAGCAGAGCATCATTCATGTTATCTGCGATTTGTGCAGCATGATAGATCATGGCACGACCACCTTCAGCAATCGCTTTCTGGGTCAACAGCATACGGCGTACATCAGCATGGTGGATAATCGCATCCGCCACTTTTTCTGGATCTTTTTTACCAGACAGGGCACGCATCGACATACGTTCTTTGGCATATGGCAATGCACCCTGGAACGATAGTTCTGCATGACAGATACCTTGGATTGCGGTACCAATACGCGCGGTATTCATGAAGGTAAACATGGCATGCAAGCCTTTGTTTGGCTCGCCAATTAAATAACCTACTGCATTGTCAAAGTTTAGTACCGCTGTTGCAGAGGCACGGATCCCCATTTTGTGTTCAATCGAACCACAGTTCACCGCATTGCGTTCACCAATACCGCCATCTTCAGTGGCAATAAATTTCGGTACGATGAACAGGGAAATGCCTTTAGTGCCTTGTGGCGCATCTGGAAGACGTGCCAAAACGATGTGCACGATATTTTCAGTTAAATCGTGTTCACCCGCAGAAATGAAGATTTTAGTGCCAGAAATCGCATAAGTACCATCAGCTTGCGGTTCTGCTTTAGTTTTTACCTGACCCAGGTCGGTACCACATTGTGGCTCAGTCAGACACATGGTTCCTGACCAGGTACCTGCAACCAAATGCGGTAGATAGGTGTTTTTCTGCTCGTCAGTACCATACTGGATGATGGTATTGATACAGCCCACGCTCAAACCTGGATACATCTGGAAAGACCAGTTTGCTGTACCCATCATTTCGGATTTGATCAGGTTTAAAGACATCGGCAGGTTTTGACCGCCAAATTCTTCAGGATAAGACAGACCTTGCCAGCCACCTTGCACGAACTGATCATAAGCTTCCTTGAAGCCTTTAGGTGTGCGTACTTCGCCATTTTCAAAATGACAGCCTTCTGCATCGCCGGTCTGGTTCAGTGGAGAAAGTACATTTTCACAGAAATCTGCCGCACCTTCTAGAATCATGTCTACCGTATCTGCATCGGCATATTCGCCATTTGACAGTTTTTGGTAATGTGCAGGGTAATCAAGCACTTCATTCATTAAGAAGCGAATATCACGTAAAGGAGCTTTATATGCTGGCATGCGTTTAATCCTGATTAAAATAGTTTTGGATTATCTGTATCGATTCTATGATTATTCACATTGGGGATAAAAAAACATTGATAAAGACAACAAATAAAAATGTCAGAAAAGCGAATCGAGAAGATCAGACAAGTTTAAAGATTAAATAACGGAACTCTCCATCTTTAAATAAGGCACTTCTATTTAAAAATGCTTATCTGTCTGGACTTTAATCAACATTTAGGGAGATTGTCTAGGGGTATTTTTGTATGAATTGTACACGAATGTTAGGGTCTAATCATTGGATAAATCATGTCATTAAATCCAATTTAATTTTATTATTTTTAATGAAAGGAAAAGAGCGAACGGATTAATGGCTAACCCGTTCATCTCAAAAATATTCAGAATTAAAGAAAATCTTTCAACTCAGGTTTTACTCCGTTCCAGATATAAAAAGATTCAATGGCCTGACCGACTAGCATGCCGAAACCTTCAGAGGTAGGGACGCCACGAGCTTGAGCTTGATCCAGAAAAGTGGACGGTTTGCCATAGGCCATTTCATAGGCATGTTTAAACTGTAGGGCTTCAGGTAGTACCAGCGCATCACCACTAAGACTGGCAGAAGTCGCATTAATTACAATATCAAACTCACCGGCTAAATCAGTTAAGGCAATGGCTTGTAACTCCGCTTGAGGCACAGCGTCTTTTAGATCGGCAACCAGTTGTTCTGCACGTGACAAAGTACGGTTAGCAATAACAATCTTCTTCACACCGGCCTGTACCAATGGATAGATCACGCCGCGGGTCGCGCCACCAGCACCAATAATCAGGATATCGGTATTTTCCAGAGTCCAGTCAAGAGCACGAATAGCCTCGACTAAGCCTTGTCCGTCAGTATTGTCGCCATGCAGGAGACCATCTTTCATCCATAGGGTATTAACGGCTTTGGCGATTTTGGCGCGTTTGGTAAGGACCTGGCACTGGGCAAAGGCCTGTTCTTTGAAGGGCACAGTCACATTCATGCCAAGACCGCCCTGAGCAAAAAATTCCTGAATATTGGCGGTGAAACCATCCAGTGGGGCAAGGCGTTTGATATAGGTCAGATCGACCCCGGTTTTGGCAGCGAAAGCCTGATGCAGTTCAGGAGAGCGTGATTGTTCGATGGGGTTGCCAATAACGGCAAATTGCTTGCTCATTTCACCATGTCCATGTGCGGAAATGGCCATTAATATACGTGAAAATGCAGGAGGGCTAAAGCCTGTCAGCAGTGAAAAGCAGGCTAAAGATTAAAGGTTTAGGAACTGCAAATCTCAATAATATGTTCGACAAATAGCAAGGCCATACTAAATAAGGTTCCGGCAATCGTGAGGACACTCACAGAAATGGCAACTACATCTAAAATCAGGTTATGACTGATAACAGCGGTACTAATCGCACTAATACCAAGCGCCAGAAATAGCCAAAAGGCCAACGTAGCAGGATTAAGGTGAAGCTTAAACATTGTTATTTTTACCTAGCAGAATTTATCTTTATCAGAGTTAAGATCAAGGAGTAGATCCTGAAATATCTTTCTGAGTTGCAGTATAGAGGATTTATCCATTAAAAAAGCCCTCGATCTGAGTAATGCCAGTCAGTTAAGAGATTGACTGGCTTTTTCTTGGGTATTTTTGAGGTTTTCCTTTTACAACCCTTGGATAACTCCTCACTCTTCTCTCAGGTATAACATACCGATTAGATTTCTCCA
>NZ_VOZD01000045.1:0-12284 GCF_013419915.1 Acinetobacter sp. YH12043 | reverse complement strand
TCCAAATACATTTATAATTAGCCTTAATATTAGTTGTATTTTTAAACCTAAATATAGACTTATTTTTTTTCCTTTTTAGGCTTAATTGAATTAAGTTGATTTGTCATAATTTGATTAAAATCCTCTTTACCTAGAACTTTTTTACATTGATCTAAAATTGTTTGTCTAATAAAAGTAGCCATTGAAATATCTTGTTCTTGCCCTAATTTTTTTACTGCTTCTTCGATTGCAGTAAGTTCTTCGACAAAAAGAGGGGTTGTAAGATTTCTGCCATGTTTTGTTCGAACTCGTTTAGCAACAGGGAGTGTATTTTTCTCGATAGTAATTACACTTTGATTACGAGTAACAATATTCATTTTAGAAGGTTGTTCGATGTTTTCTTTAACATCAGAGTTCACATCATTATGAGTGAATTCTGTATTTTGTCTGGCTGCTTTAAAGCGATTAGTCATATAATTACTCAATTTATGTTTTAAATATCATTAATTATAAACCTATTTTTATAACTAACAATACAACTAAAATTAAATTTATTAATAGCTGTTCTATTGGTTGTAAAGGTGGATTAAAAAAGCCCTTTCTATTTGAAAGGGCTTTTTTGCTTAAATATCTAATTTGGGTAAATTCTTCACAATTTTCATTGTTTCCAAGCTGACCGTAATCACACGCAAGAACAACTCTAATGGATATTTAGCATCACCCATTGTTTCAATCGCCCAATCATTCGCATCGTTCACAATGCCACTGTCTTTGTGCGTAGAAACGACTTGACGCTCCATAACCCATTCAAGTGCAGACTTACCATTCACCACGTAGTCATAAGCCTCTAACGGTATTTCACGGATAGTAATGGCATTGTTATAGACCACCGTATCCTTTTGATCCTTTTTCGGGAATTTCATTTTGGTCACATAAAAGTCTTTATCTTCCAATTGCTTTAATGATTTACCGCCTAAATCCAATTTGGCTTTGTATGGCTCTACCGTTTCATAGTTTAAATGCCAATGTGCCAAATCACGCCCTGCTTTAGAGAAAGCCCAGAAATCGTCAGCTTTTTTCACGCATGGGATACGTGGTAACTCTTTAGTCAAGTTGTCTGCATAACGAGTACGATAATCTTCACTGTGCAATAAACCATACACATAGTAGAAAATATCTTCCTTGCTAATCGTTTCAGTCGGGTAAGCATCTTGGAAATGCTTTAAACCTGCATCACTAATTGCATCTTTGCGAGTGTATTTTCCATCTACTATGTTGGATTTAGCTTGGCTAAATAGATCATCGTCATTATTCTCAGTTACATCATCTGCATACAAATAAAGTGGGAAGCATTGCCCTTTAGAAATACATTCTAAATCCATTATTTGATTTGAGATTAAAGTAGAAAATTCTTTAGTTGAACCTCGCCCTGTAACCGAAATAATGAGATTTTCCGCTTCTGCTGTAGGAAATATTTGTGGGATTTTACTTACACGATGCATCATAGGTGAATTAAAATAAACCCATTGGCTGCTATACGGTCTATATATTGCTTTTATTGAACTGCCATCTTCAAATTTGTAGTATTTATTACGAGCAACCTCTTTATAGCTATCGCCATACCAAGCAAAGTTTAATAAATCAATCTTAACAAAATCTTTCAAACTCCCACTAGTGAATTCCGAATTAAATCTCTCTACTTCCGAATTAAAAAATTCAATAGATTTCTTTATATTGTTAGCTAATATTTTTTTTGATGAATTATAGAACCATGCATCACCTCTAGGTTGCAGTCCTGTTGAATAATTCATAAATAGGGTGTGAGCTACATTCTCTTTTTTACTCCCCATTTCAATAAATTCACTAAAGCTATCATCACGTTGATTCAGCCAATCGTTATGTTCATCAGGTGTAATTGCCGTCCAACCATCAATTGCGGTAATACCATTGATACTGACTAGATCAGAAATTTTCTTTAATTTGTCTTCACGGCTCAGATAATCACCGATGTCATGAAAATAGATTTGACCATGTTGTTTTGCATTGGGATTTTTAACTAATACTGCAATCACAATTGGCGCACGACTACCGCCACCAAAGATTTTGCCACCTTCTTGTCGTGATCGTTCTCCTGATGTTCGTTGATTTCCTCGCAAATGGAAAAAATACAATGAGCTAAATTCATCAGCCAAACATTTGCGTAAACCATCGGCTGAATTTGAATCGATATAACCACCATTAGTCACAAAGCCAATAACTCCACAATCTTTAATACGATCACTCGCCCAACGTATTGCACGGATATAGGAATCGTAAAGTGAGTTTTTATTGGTTGAAGTCGTATGTTCAGCATAGGTTGTTCTAATGCGTTCATCCAAATGAGGATATGCAACATTGGCATTGTTATCGTTTGCCGATTCTTGACCCGCAGAATAAGGAGGATTACCAACAATAACCGTTATATCGAGGTTCTTCTGGCGTTTACGTCTTGCACTGTTATCTACCAAAACCTTACTGACTAAATCCTCTTTTTCGTACATTTCAAAGGTGTCGGTTAAACAAATCCCTTCAAATGGGGTGTATTCCATTTCAGGATTGATGGTTTTCATTTGATCGTGATATACGGTTTCAATGTTGATTGAAGCAATGTAATACGCCAATAAAACGATCTCATTGGCGTGGATTTCATTTTTATATTTATAAGTCAAACGATCCGCAGGAATTAAACCTGATTGAAGCAAACGGTTGATAAACGTACCTGTGCCTGTAAATGGGTCGAGAACATGGACGTTATCATCCGCAAAGGTTTTACCAAATTCGCTTTTGAGTACATCATTTACACTGTGAATAATAAAATCTACGACTTCAACAGGGGTATAAACAATCCCTAGTTTTTCCGTCATGCGTGGGAAGGCGTTTTTAAAGAATGAATCGTATAGCGTTAAAATAATGCTTTGTTTACCTTCGGCAGTATTGATACCTTCTGCTCTCATACGGACTGATTCATAGAAGGAATTAAGCGTATCCGCTTCTTTCTCTAAATGATGTTCATTAAGAGCATCAAGCACCTTTTGCATTGCTAAACTCATTGGGTTGTGTTCAGCAAAGCTATGGTCTTTAAAGAGTGCATCAAATACAGGTTTAGTAATTAAATGCTGTGCCAACATTTCAATGATTTCAGCATCAGATACGCTATTGTTTAAGTCATCACGTAGTTCATGTGCAAATTCATTAAATGCTGCAATTTCATTTGTATTAGCAGGATTCTCAAGAATGGCTTGAATACGGTCAATATGTGTTTTGGCAATTTTAGCAACATCACTAGCCCAATCTTCCCAATGATGGCGATTACCACATTTTTTTACGATTTTGGCATATAAAGCACGTTCAATTTCACCAACTTCAAATTCCATTTCGGTTTGCTGTGGCATTGGTGAGGCAGCTTGCCCAATAGATGATCCACCTCTAGCTTGAGCTTTTGCCTTTCGCTTTTTCCCTTCACTTAAACCCGATTGACCAGATGTTTCATTTCCATCAGTCGGTTGTGGCTTTGCTTTTTTAGCCTTTTTAACGACTTTATCTGCTATGGCAATGACTTCCATACGAGATACATCTTTGCCATTAAACTCAAGTTTATTAATCATGGCATCAAAGCGGTCATCATGTGCTCGTAAGGCATTTAATACTTGCCACACTACACGATAGGCTTCGTTATTATTTAATGCTTGTTCAGGCTCTACACCCGCAGGGATAACGACAGGTAAAATTACGTAGCCCAATTCTTTATTTGGAGCTTTACGCATGACACGACCCACAGACTGAACGACATCTACTTGTGAGTTACGAGGTGTAAGGAAAAGCACTGCATCAAGTGATGGAACATCAACACCTTCTGATAAACAGCGTACATTCGATAAAATACGGCATGTGTTTTCAGGAGCTTGTTCTTTTAACCAAGTGATCTTTTCTTTCTTTTCTGTTGCATTCATACCTCCATCAACATGTTTAACTTCGCAATTAAGTTTTAATGATGGATCAATATATGGATCTTCTTCTGTTCTGTACAAATGATCCATTTCTGCTTGTTGGTAGGCTTCAACAACAGCACTAAACATTTCAGTAATTTGTTTTGAACTTACCTTATGTTTTTTACCTTTGTATTCTTTTTCAATGACCTGACAGAAAGCAACTGCACGTTCCATTGGCTTAGCAACTGTACCATCTGGATTATATAAACCTTGTTTAGCTAGTGCTTTCCAACAGCCAACAATTTTTGCAGCATCATCAACTTTTAGAGAATTGTTTTCATCTTTTAATAAGCTCTGTAATTGGCGGTTAATATGGCTTTCTTCAACAGCAAGTACAATTACTTTGTAGTCACATAGAATCCCCATTTTTACAGCTTGTGAGAATGTGATGACATATAAATCTTCACCGTAAAGTGACTTATCATCCATTGAGCAAAGTGTAACTCCCTCTGTTTCTTTAGCTGTATCGCCATAAATACGAGGGGTAGCAGTCATATACAGACGTTTTTTTCCTTGTACATAATCATTGTTATGAATACGCACAAATTTAGACTCATCGTCACCCTCAAATGTCGCACCTGTGGTCCGATGAGCCTCATCACAAATGATTAAATCAAATTCAGGAAATCCTGCTTTTTGTGCTTCTGCAATAACATCAATGGAGTGATAGGTAGAGAACACGACGTTCATGTCCTCATTGGCTTCATTGGGCTTGAATAAATCTCTAGCTTTGAATGCTCGAACTAAACTTTGAGGATTAGTAGTAGCAGGAAATTTTAAATCGCTAATACCAACTACAATGTTGTCATCATCTTTTTTCTTACCAACATCACTATCGGAACACACTGCAAAGCTACGAATACCAATCATGGTATCTTGTGTCCACTCATCCAGCGTTTGACTTAATAATGCAAGGCTTGGCACAAGGAATAAGACATTTTTGCCACGACCTGCTAATTCTTCTGCAATACGCAACGAAGTAAAAGTTTTACCAGTACCACATGCCATAATCAACTTGCCACGATCAGCAGTTGTTAAAGCATGTTTTACTGCATTTAATGCAGGACGTTGGTGTTGGCGTAGCTGTTTCTTATCACGAAAAACTGGTTTCACATTTGGATCGAAATCAAATTGAGACCAATCAATCAAACTTGCCTCTAAATCAAGAAGTGAGATAGTTGCAACAGGCGGTTGTGCATCAACTAAAGATGATTTGGCATTGTCTGACCAATCATCCGTTGATGCCACAATATAACGATAGGCAAAATATGATTTACCCGACCCACCCAAAAAGCTATCAATGTCTTTTTTTTGAATTTTTGTAGTGTTGTAGTTTTTACATTGAATTGGATGAAAATCACCTTCAATAGTTACCGCTACGAGATCAATACCATAATCTCGTTTATCAGTAATATTTAATTTTTCACCATACTTTTCGACCCAATCAGAATACGATAATACATCGGTATAAATTTCAGCATATTTAGGCTCATTTAAAAAATATTGAACCATTAAATTCTCAAAAGAAGTTCCTTTATCTCGTTGTGTAACAGATACTTCCTTGATTTTATCTAATAGAGATAATAAAGCAGTCATTAGTATTCCTAGAACTAAAAACAAACCTAATAATACAACTAAATTTAGTTCTAATATTAGGTTTAAAGTTGAATTGCATGTTAGCTGTATTTGCCAATATTTTTCTGTTCTTCCTGCAATCTTTTTGCTCTGAAATCACAGTGAGAATTTGCGTAAGGACATGTTGAACAACCTTTACAAAAATCAAAAGGCTCTTTGATTTGATCAATTGTTGCCCCAAGTTCTTCAATTACTTCATTAACAGCATAATCATTAAATTGCATCACTTTTAAGCGTTTACCATAAAAAGTAGATCGCCCTAAATCTACTGAATCTAATAAACCTAAAGTTCGTAACTGTCTACCAATCCACTCTGGTCTTTGCCACTCTGGGATTTCATTGGTCATGTTTGCACCAAAATTTTCATCCAAAAGAGTACGCAACTCTAAGATTAATTGAGTAACAGTAAAGCGGATAAACCCATCTTTAATAAGATTTTTAACAGCTTCTTTAAGCACTTCAATTGGCTCATTACTTTCAAAAACTACGGTTCGCTGTTTTGATAACGCAGTTTCAAGTTTTTGGCTACATTCCTTCGAAATCATTGATGAAATAACTCTAAGGGGGAGAGCAATCTCATCAAAACGTCCAGATTTTTCATTATTTGCTAAAGCTAAATTTTCAATCTTATTGCAATTCATAAAGCCCCAAGCATGAAGCTCTTGTCGTAATTGCTCTATATGAGCAAAATCACTTGCATTCATTTTCTTGATAGTGCCTTTCTCACTATCAGGAATATGTAAGGTTTGGATTCGCAACATACGTGTACTCAGAATATCATCCGCACCAGATGTATTACTGATCATTTTGATACCGAAAAAATTAAGACGTTCTGTTTTCATTGTCTTAACATCGGTCCAAATCTTTTCTGCCGTATTCTTATTATAAGAAACCTTTAATGCCTGAACTAATTCACTAAATTGACCACCATCCTTACCACCTTTACTTGCAACCCCCTCAAGATCATCAAATACAACAAAACCTCTTGCTGCATCAATATGTCTAGCTGCTGAGGCTGCTGAGACTTGACCTATCACAGAACCATTGCATGATAGTTTAGACATGATAATGCCTGTTTGAGACTTACCTGTACCTGCTTGCCCATTTAAAAACAGGATTGGTACAGATTCAAAAACATTTTGAACATACGTTGCTAGAACAGTTAAAGAAAGAATCACATAATCTTCCTTTACAGGAAGCCATACTGATTTTTTCAAGACTTTATAAACATCCTCATAAATGTCTTTTGTTTCTCTGACTTTTAACTTGCCTTTAATATAAGCATCAATGTTGTTCCATTTCCAAGTGCCATAATCATTTGCTTTTGGCTCAGAACGAATCAACGTACCATCAGATAATCTAACAACTCTCTCAGAATCAGGGGTTCCCTTCGGTGCAGGGGATTTAACTGCTTTATGAACAGTGCCATCGGAACGAACAACTACTGTTTCATAGCGTTCTACAAAATATTCTTGGTTATATTCATCAAACTCTTTTTTTCGTACTAAAGTTTGAATTGGATAATACATTTTCCCATTTATATAAGCATTATTAATATCAATCGGGGATACATTAAACCTTCCCTCAATATTGAAATTATCTTGATGCTCATTTTCATCAATTTTTGTAGTACAAGTCGGAGCATCATCTAATAAAGCTAAAAATTCTTCGATACAACTATCAGCTTTAAAAAAGTCAGTCCAATCAGCCCCCCATTCAGATTGAGGCTTAACTTCACCACTGGCTGTATATTTTGCATTTTGAGCATAACTGATAGGACACTTAACACGATAACAATCTTTTGGAATATATTCCGTCAGCTTTTCCGCTATACGATCTCCGGCAGAATCATGATCATGTCCAAGATAGATTTTGTCGAATTTACCCCAAAAACTTTCATCTTTGAAAGTATCTGGAATACTAGAACCATGTGTACTTGAGCAAACTAAAATGTCTTTTAATAAGTTATTTTCTTTTAGATTCTGGTAAATAACCCACGCATCTTTAATGCCTTCACAAATAAAAATCTTGGTTTGCTTTCTATAAGGATGTGTAAAATAGGCTTGAGGTGAACCCTTCATCCATCCATTTTCATTCGTTGGATTTTGAGTTACATCTTTAATTGCATAATAAGCATTAACATTAGCAAAACTACCATCTTCTTTACGAATTGGGACAACTAAAGCATCTACTGTAGTTAAGCCATCTTGTCTCGTATAAGAAAAACTCAACCCAAGTTTGAACTCATTGATCGTTTCAATAGACAATGATCTTGAATACAAATACTGTAAGGCAGCTTCATTAGAATGTAGCCGAGAACTTAATTTTGCAGTCCAACTTTGTTTCGTTGCACTCTTTTTACTCTTACTTTCCGTTTTAATTGCATTATCTAAATTAAAATTAAAGATTTGAGCTATTTCTCTCAAAGCTTCACTTTTAGATACATTATTTTTAATACTATAAGCATCAATCAAATCAAAAGACTTATCACCACCATTAAAGTCTCGGCATAACCCCTTATGCTTTCCTTGAAGACATATTTTAAAACTTCCATTTCCAGAAGCTACAGCATCAAAGACATCACCAGTGACCCAATAATGTCCAACTTTTTTTCCGTTTGGATATATTTGTTTTACAAAGCTATCTAAGCTACCAAGAATAAGTTCTGAGACCTTTTTAAAATCATTCATTAAACAGCCTCCTCACTTAAATGATTATTCCAAAGTGAGAAAGCATCCTCATGCTTTAAATGTCCATAGTTATCTTTTACAGTTTGCTCACTATCCAGGAGCAGCAAAGCTGCATGATGGTAAGCCGAAGGAAATTTTTTTAAAAAAGTTGTCGCAACAATATCTCTAAAAAAGTGAACAGCTATACCCCCAACTTTTAAATCTTGATTTCCATACTTAGTAAAAAATGTTTGATTAATACTAGTAAACGCATTCGTATCTAACTTAATTTTTTTTGAAGTCACTAAAAAATAATCTGAAATTAGATCATCACCTAGAATAACTGATCGAGCATAGTTTATATAATCATCAATTATTAGACTTAAATTTTTTGGAAACTTATATACGAACGGATCTGGAATATCCGATTGATTAAAGTTTTTAAAACAATGCTTAGGAATGTAAAGCTCATAAAGATTTGTCTTTTCATTTTTGAAAATACACTCAGAATTTGGATGAAATCCAACTTTCATATCTCGCCAATTTCGAGATCGTAATGGAATATAAGACAAACAATTAATAATACAAATATTTCTCATCAATATAGCTTTATGATAACGAAATAATTTTTCTTGTCTTTCTATAGTTACATCTTCCAATGCTTTTGTTAGTGCATCATTTACATAATCAATAGGAGAATCTAAATCTAAAATTTTTCTGTTTTTCACTTTTACAGAGTCAGGGCTTTGAGTCACTTGTGATGATACTTTGTCCTTTAATTTTTTAAAATTTTCATAATTTTCAATAGATAATGTAACTAATTTATCTATTGAAATATTATATCGTTCACAGAAAACTTCTGAGTATTCAGAAAAAAAACAAAATTCTGGGTTCCACATAGGAGAAAATGTAGCAATCATCCCTTTATGATGTTGATGAATTGAAATATTATTTTTGTCTAAATCCACAAAGTAATCTCTGACAATTTTATATTGTGTTAAATTAAAGACAGTCAATTCATCTGCTTTTAGTTTACCAGTAGATGTAGCAAAGTTTGCAATCTTAACTAAATAAGAAATAAACATTGAAAATGATGGAACAGATATCCCATCCTTAATAATTTTCATTTTATTTGTGGTCGTTGCATTAAAAATATTTACAGAACCATCAATACGTTCATCTTCTCGTACAACCCATGCTTCATTTCGTTTTTTATCAATAAATTTTGATGTTTTATATTCACAGTAAAGAGCTGCTTCCTCTCTAAATAAAGTAGGCAACAACGATAAATCAAAAGCTGAATCTTTGTGTGCTTTTTTCTTTGATCTAATTTTTTGAGTATCTTTTAAATAATTATCCTCATTAATTCCCATTGGCTTAATAACGGAAGTTAAATACCCTTTAGGAGCTAAAGAAAGTTCCTCTACAGCAATCAAAATTGAGTACGGTTTGTAGCGTCTTGAAATTTTATGATGAACACTGGTATCCACAAAAATTGGAGATCGGCGACTAATCAACCATGCTTGTACTTTGACACGGTTTAAATAATTCACAGAAAGACACTTATTAATTTTATCAGCAATTACAGTAGCAACTTTTCCGTACTTCTTGCCATGTGTCTTAGAATGTAAATCAGCAATCGTATTTAGACAGAAAACAAATCGTTCATTTGGTGCCAAGTTCTCATCAAACTTTCCACTTGAATTGCTTTCGGATGAAATCCAATACTCGGTATCATAAAAAACAAGTATTTCATCAAAAATCAAAACAAAAGCTGATTTTAAAGCATGACAATTTGTATCTAAATAATTTGATTCTAATAATTCAAAAAAACATTTACGATTTTTATCGTAATCAATAAAGAAGAAATCAATGATTGATTTTTCAAAATTCACTAAATAGTTGTCTTTAATTAAAGCCGCAACTCTTTTAGTAAGTTGCTTTAAGGTCTTGATACGTAAAGCACTTTTCTCAGAAGAAAAACGCATATCAATAATTTTTTCAAGATTAATAAGAAAATCACTATAAATCTGCTGATTAATTAAAACACTTTTCTCTTTTTTCACTGCAAAATCTCACAAATACAATTAATTTGAAAGACATCTATGATTGTGAGAAAATATGCATTAGAACTGACACCGCCAAGAGTTAGTCTAATACAAGGCATTAATGCTTTTGCATTAATGCCTTTCTCATTTTTCGAAAGATGACTTAGATAAGTTTAATTTTTCATACGCATTTTGCGTCAATTCCAAATTACGTCTCAGACGTTCTCCTTTCTTTACTAAATAGCCTTTTTTCTCCAGCGCAGAAAGATACGGACTAACATTTAATGAGTTCAACTCAAGGAATGCTGCTATTTCACGTCTGGTTGGCATATAGCGATTTTCAGAAAAATAGTCATGCAGAAACTGCAAGACAACTAATTGTCTTGCAGTTAATGGCTGTAATTCTGAAATTTTTACGTTATCCATTTTTAGGCAATTAATACTATAACAATGAAAAATTATATCTTTGAACAATAGTTTGAACAATAGTTTGAACAAAAAAAATCAAGATTTTTTGTAGTAGAAATAAACCTGTAGAAATGCATTACTAAAGAAATAAAAAAAAGCGTGTCACAATCAAAAAGCGTGTCAGAAAATAAAAAAATTTAAGGTAAAACAAAATCTTAAATTAATGGATTAAGTGACATGCTTTTAGACATGCTATTGACATGCTTTTTTGCATGTCAGTAAATGCGAATCCATATTTAAAATAGCATGTCATAATAGTGTGTCATCAATAAATATATAATATATATAGCTTTTTTATTTTTTATGACATGTACTTGAAAATACAAGTCACAATATAATTAATATAAAAAACATATACTTATATAAATTAATGACATGCTTTTCCATATTTTATATATTTCCTTTAAAATTAATTTACAGATGCTATTTCTACTATTTTTTAATTTTTGACATAGTTATTTAATGAGTAATATTTAATTTATTAGACTTTCTATATTATATTATTGATTTGTAATTAATTTTTAATTTTTAATATATGTTCTATGTCATTTGGTTTGGAGGTGTGAAAAAATAATTTATTTTTTAATAAGTTTATGATTTTTATATATTATTTTATTTTTTGTCTTTTTATTGGATTTGCTTGGTTGTGTAGAAATATATTTAAAGGTCTTTTGAGGGTTTACCATGCTTTTACACATGGCAAATCTACAATTTCAGAGTAATTCAATGATTAATGAATTGAGTTCATCTTTTGCTTTAGATGCATTCATTTCAGTAACAGATTTACTTTCAATAATTGCATCTCTGAATTGCTTTCTTTCAAATAGAACTGTTTTTAACAGTTTAAATTGATCAAAGTCTTTGATGAAATCAATTGCATCTGGTAGTTCATTCGATCGTGGTGATGCACGATTAATAAGAACATAAGCATCTAAATCACTATTTATTTTTCTTGCAGTTGCAATCTTATCTTGCATGTATTCAAGAACATCTAAATCCAATAATGATGGTTGAGTTGGAACTATTAGTGTATTTGCAACTAAGAGTGCTTCACGAAAAATTGTAGAGTCTCGACCTGCTACATCAATAAGAATGTAATCATATTTACTATCGATTTCTTCTAGTTTGGTGAGTAGTTCTGAATGAACACCAATGCATTCTATATCATTGCGCTGTTTAGCCCATTTAGATGCTGATTGTTGCTCATCAGCATCAATCAGAATGCTTTTTCCTTTATTATTTAATGCAACTGCTAAATTTGTCGCAAGTGTAGTTTTTCCAACGCCACCTTTTCTATTTGCTATACATATAATTTTCGCCATTATACCACTCCAAATACATTTATAATTAGCCTTAATATTAGTTGTATTTTTAAACCTAAATATAGACTTATTTTTTTTCCTTTTTAGGCTTAATTGAATTAAGTTGATTTGTCATAATTTGATTAAAATCCTCTT
>NZ_VOZD01000044.1:0-14627 GCF_013419915.1 Acinetobacter sp. YH12043 | reverse complement strand
TTCTTGACTCAAGCATTAATGCAGTACGATCTTCAAAGTTAAGATGATGGTATGACAATTTTATATACTCCATAAACCCTTTAAATTAATTAGGTGGTTTATGTCGCACTTCAAGTTTTACTCTGCCCCCTTTTATTCGATTTAAGAGAGAGCTAATGAAATATGCGCTTTATGAAAAATAATATAAAGAAACTTCTTAGTTTGCTCATAGTCTTCTGAATATCTGTTGATCAGTTAAAGCAACTCCAATTGAAAAAAGTAAAACTATAAAAATAAAGATGACTAAGCTATAAGAAGAATTACTGTGATTCTGAAATAAGTGAAAACATTTTTATAATTCTTATTTTGTATAAGTTCCTCACAATAATTTCTTGATAAATCGTCAATCTGTATCAGCTTTTTGCTTGAATAATATAAAATAATCTTAAATTGGGTCTTCTTCATGGAAAGCCCAATAAATATAGTCGAGAAATGCTTTAAAATATGGCAGAATAGGCGGTTTTTAAAGTTTTTAGAGGATTGGCATTATGCGCTTTGTTGATGAAGCAGTCATTACCGTAGAGGCTGGCGACGGTGGCAATGGCGTAGCCAGTTTTCGCCGTGAAAAGTTCGTACCATTTGGTGGTCCAGATGGTGGTGATGGTGGTCGTGGCGGCAGCATTTATATTCAGGCTGACGACGACACGAGTACCCTTGTAGATTATCGTTATACCCGTAAATTTCGCGCTGAACGTGGTAAAAACGGTGCTGGCGCAAACTGTGCTGGTCGTGGTGGCGAATCAGTTATTTTAAAAGTTCCTGTGGGAACAACAATCGTCGATTCAGAATCTGGCGATATTATTGGCGATCTGGTTGAAGATGGCCAGAAAGTATTAGTGGCACATGGCGGCCAAGGTGGTTTGGGTAATACGCACTTCAAATCATCAACCAACCGTTCTCCGCGTAAATGTACACATGGTACTAAAGGCGAATTCCGTGAAATCCGCCTTGAGCTGAAAGTACTGGCTGATGTGGGCTTGCTTGGCATGCCAAACGCAGGTAAATCAACCTTTATCCGTGCAGTCTCTGCAGCAAAACCAAAAGTGGCAGATTATCCGTTTACGACCATGGTACCTAATCTGGGTGTAGTGGATGCGGATCGTCACCGTTCATTTGTAATGGCGGATATTCCAGGTCTGATCGAAGGTGCGGCAGAAGGTGCAGGTCTCGGGATTCGCTTCCTGAAACATTTGGCACGTACCCGTATTCTGCTTCACATTGTCGATGTTCAACCGATTGACGGTTCAGATCCAGCTTATAATGCCAAAGCGATTTTGAATGAGTTGCAAAAATTCTCCCCAACACTTTCAAAATTACCGGTGGTATTGGTTCTGAATAAGGTCGATCAGCTTGCTGTAGATACTCGCGATGAATGGTGTAATCACATTCTTGAAGAATTGCAGTGGGAAGGTCCTGTCTTTAAAACTTCTGGCTTAACGGCTGAAGGTACTAAGGATGTGGTGTATTACCTGATGGATCAAATCGAGCAGCAACGCGAACGCGAAGTTGAAGATCCTGAATACGCAGCAGAGATGAAAGAATTCCGTGATCAGCTTGAAGCTGAAACACGTGAACAAACGATTGCTGCGAAAGAAGCTTATCGTGAAATGCGTCGCGCTCAACGTCTGGGCGGCGATGACTTTGATGATGAAGATGATGACGACAGCGACGTAGAAGTATATTACGTACGTTAATCTTTTAAAGATAAGTCTGAGGACAAGATGATAGAAGTGGTAGATGGGCAACGTCAGCTCAAGGGTTGTAAACGAATCGTTGTTAAAATCGGATCATCTTTACTCACAGCAAACGGGCAAGGTTTAGATTTAGATGCTATCTCGCATTGGGCGGGACAAATCGCGGATCTACACAATGCCGGACACGAGATTATTCTCGTTTCTTCCGGAGCTGTGGCTGAAGGTATGGTTCGAATGAAACTTGAGAATCGACCCACCGATCTACCCAGTCTTCAGGCTTGTGCTGCCATTGGTCAGATGGGTTTAATCCAGACCTGGTCAAGTGTGCTGGAAAAACACAGCATTCAAACTGCTCAGGTGTTATTGACTCATGATGACCTGGCAGACCGTCGTCGCTATCTCAACTCTTGTGATGCTTTGCAGCACCTGATTGATTGGCATGTGATTCCGGTCATTAATGAAAATGACACGGTTTCTACTGACGAAATTCGCTTTGGTGATAACGATACCTTAGCTGCGATGGTGGCGGGACAAGTTCACGCAGATCTGCTGATTATCCTGACTGATCAGGAAGGCATGTTTGACTCGGATCCACGTTCTAATCCGGATGCCAAACTGTTCCATACCGTGCGTGCCATGGATGAAAGCCTGTTTGATATGGCAGGCGGCGGCGGAAAATTTGGTCGTGGCGGTATGCTGACTAAAGTTCGTGCTGCACGTCTGGCTGCGAAATCTGGTTGCCCAACCTTGATCGCTAGTGGTGATAGTGACAATGTTTTATCGCGCCTGATGGCAGGTGAAATGTTGGGTACGTTATTTATCACTGATGATGATCGCATGACTGCACATCAGCAATGGTTAGCAGCGCATCTGCAAACTGCAGGTCGTTTGGTGATTGATGATGGTGCGGTTAAAGCCATCAAAGAAAATCACCGTAGCTTGTTGCCTGTCGGTGTCAAAGCGGTAGAAGGACATTTTGACCGTGGTGATGTAGTGGAATGTGTCGATCGACAAGGTCACCGTATTGCTGTAGGACGTGTCAACTTCAGTTCGCGTTCAGCGGAAATTGTCAAAGGTCTGGCATCAGATAAAGTGCATCAGGTCTTGGGTGAAGCACGTTCTTTAGAGATGATTCACCGTAATCATATGGCAATTTACTAAATTATTAAGATTAAAAAAATCCCGCTTTCGAGCGGGATTTTTTATGTCTGGAAATTTACTTCACCCATCCCATTCGAATAAAAGGCTTAAACAGGAATTGATGAATACTGAAAATAAAGCTCATGATTTTATTCTCATATTTCCACCAGAGCGGTAAGCCGGCAAGATTGACTGCTAAAGCAATCAGGAATGCTCCCACCATATCAATCGGAAAATGTACACCCACATAAACCCGTGACCAAGCGACAAGCCAAGCAGTCCAGAGTAGGATTCGACCCAAATCACGTTGTGCTGAGAAATAATAGGCAAAGGCAATCCCGCTAAAAATACTCATGTGATTGCTTGGGAGTGAACCTGTAGGTGCGTGCTCAATCAGGGTTTGACCAACCTCCATGACAAAAGGGCGGGGTGTGTTTAGAACGGCAGATAATACCTCGCTAATCGACAAGGTGATTGCTGTGAAGATCGCAGCTTTAATAATCCCTGTTTTGATTTCACGACTGCCACGCAGCCAGGTAATAGCAAAAATCAGCAGAAATAAATACACCAGATCATGCGCTATCAGACTGGCATAGTTAATCATCCAGATCGAGGCTTGGTCAGGTACATTGAGAAGATGAAACAGATACAGGTTTAGTTGATCGAGTGACATGAGGAGAGAGAGGGCTGACACAAATGTCCGTTACTCTAAACCGATCAAAGCTCAATTCATATCTGAGTTTGTATGAATTTGTAGCATTGATTTTTCACAGAATATTCAAGTGATAAAAAACCACCCAAAAGGGTGGTTTTTAAACATCTAAATAATTTTATTAAGACTTATTTAAACTGAATAGAACCATTGGCGCTCACGGTCATTTTGGATTCACCCGCTGCCATTTCCTGTTCTGGAACTGCTTCGGCATAAGCAGATTTGGCCATCGCCATGCGTGGCACAGGTGGATAACCCGAATTATTGGTGTTGATATTCAGATTCACCAGTTGATAGCCTGGTTTGTTCCAAGCTTGAGCCAGACTTTGCGCACGTTGCTGGAAGTTTTTCGAGGCTTCAAGCATCAGCTCGTTTTCTACTTTCTTGCGTTTTGCTTCAGATACTGTGAAGTTAATCGATTCAGTCTGGAAGTTTTGCTGTAGCTCAGCAATCAATTGCGAGGCGGCTTTAAAGTCAGTCGATTCAATCCGTACCTGCGCACGAGCACGCCATTCTCTTAACTTGCGGTTGTCGTTGTCATAGACTGGATAGGTATGCTGTGAACCGGTTTCAATTTTTACCGTAGGATATTTTTTAGCAGTATTAATGGCCTGCGTCATCAACTGGTTGATTTGTGCTGCCAGCTCAGCCGGCTGTTTATTAGATTTTTCAACAAATAAATTGGCATTCATCAGGTCATTGGAAATATCGCGGCTGGCTTCTGCCGAGATATTCACCACATTATAATTCAAGGTTTCTTCAGGAGCTGCGAAAGCGGCAGAAGATAATGCGCCGAGCAAAGCAAGCGCTGAAAAAGAAGAAAGACGCATTTTGTTGTCCTGTTTTAGTGGAATTGTTGGCCTTGTGCTGATCATAAAATACTAAGGTGGAAATGTGTTGATATTCCGAAATTATTGTCGTTGGATTGTTAAAAATATATTTTATTTATTATAGGTATATAGAAACTAAATGTGATAAAAATTATATACTTATTGAGATAATTGTTTGATAATTACACTGTTGTATTCATGACAACAAAATTGCATAAAATGTTTAGGGTTCCTTGTCATTGCCATGCATAAAGTTGATAATTTAGACAGCAACATTTTTTGATATATTTTTTCAATAACAGCCGAGGCAAATTGATACTAAAAGTTGTTTATTTTCCTGAAAAAAACTGTATCATCCGCCTCTCCTAGTTACTGAATAGAAAATTGTCTAACTAGATTATATAAAGCACCGAGTCAAACGACCGCAAGTCACCAGACTTATTTCTTTCAACCCATATCAGAGATGGTAATTCGATATGAGCGTTTCTTCTGTAAATCCTGCCACCAATTCCACAAACGAATACTACTTGACTCGCCAAAGTCAGATGGAATCGAATGTGCGTAGTTATCCACGTAAATTACCGTTAGCGATAGCGAAAGCACAAGGTTGCTGGGTTACCGATGTTGAAGGTACGGAGTACCTTGATTGTTTAGCTGGGGCAGGGACATTGGCATTAGGCCATAATCACCCTGCGGTCATTCAAAGTATCCAGGACACACTTGCAAGCGGTCTTCCATTGCATACGCTGGATCTCACCACTCCTTTAAAAGATGCTTTTACTGAGGCACTTCTTGCTTACCTGCCAGGTGGTAAAGAAGAATATTGCTTACAGTTCTGTGGGCCATCTGGTGCAGATGCGACTGAAGCAGCGATTAAACTTGCTAAAACCTTTACTGGCCGTAGTTCAGTGATCAGCTTCTCTGGTGGCTATCACGGTATGACTCACGGTTCTTTGGCAATGACAGGTAACCTGTCTGCGAAGAACTCAGTGAATGGTTTAATGCCAGGCGTTCAATTCATGCCATATCCGCATGAATACCGTTGCCCATTGGGTCTAGGCGGTGAAGCGGGCGTTGATGCTTTGACTTATTATTTCGAAAACTTCATTGAAGATGTCGAAAGCGGTGTAACCAAGCCAGCAGCTGTGATTCTTGAAGCGATTCAAGGTGAAGGTGGGGTGGTAACAGCACCTGTAAAATGGTTGCAGAAAATCCGTGAAGTGACTGAAAAACACAACATTGTGTTGATTCTTGACGAAGTTCAAGCAGGCTTTGCGCGTTCAGGCAAAATGTTCGCATTCGAACATGCTGGTATCGAACCTGATGTGGTTGTAATGTCTAAAGCCGTTGGCGGTAGCTTGCCACTTGCAGTACTGGGTATTAAACGTAAGTTCGATGCATGGCAACCTGCTGGCCATACCGGTACTTTCCGTGGTAACCAGCTGGCAATGGGTACAGGTCTTGCGACGCTACAAACCATTAAAGAACAAAATCTTGCGCAAAATGCACAAGAACGTGGTGATTTCCTGCAAGCTGAACTGAAAAAACTGGCGGCTGAATTCCCATGTATTGGTAACGTACGTGGTCGCGGTCTGATGATCGGTGTTGAAATCGTCGACGAGCGTAAACCAGCAGACCATATGGGTTCTTTCCCTGCTGATGGCCAATTGGCTGCAGCAATTCAAACCGCTTGTTTCAACAACAAACTGTTGCTGGAAAAAGGTGGTCGTAACGGTACAGTGATCCGTTTACTTTGCCCATTGATCATCACTCAAGCTGAGTGTGAAGAAGTTCTGGTTCGCTTCAAGAAAGCGGTTGCTGAAGCTCTAGTCGCAGTTCGAGGCGCATAATTCATGGTAGATTTTGCAGAACACCGTAAAGCGTTACTCTGCAATGATGCTGCATCTATCGCTGACTATGAGTCGGCGATGGATCAGGCGACCAAAGCGGTTGCAGCATGGTTGCAAAACGACAAGATGTATACTGGCGGTAGCATCAAGGAATTGCGTAGCGCAATTGCTTTCAATCCTTCTAAAGAAGGTCTGGGCGTACAAAAGTCTTTAGAGCGTATGGTTGAGCTATTCCTCAACAAGAGCTTGAAAGTACATCACCCGCATTCTTTAGCGCATTTGCATTGCCCAACGATGGTCACTAGCCAGATCGCGGAAGTGTTGATTAATGCCACTAACCAGTCAATGGACTCTTGGGATCAAAGCCCAGCGGGTTCTTTGATGGAAGTGCAGCTAATTGACTGGCTACGTCAGAAAGTTGGCTATGGTTCAGGTCAGGCGGGTGTATTCACTTCTGGTGGTACACAATCCAACCTGATGGGCGTATTGCTGGCGCGTGATGCCTGTATCGCAAAAAACTGGAAAGATGAAAACGGTAATCCGTGGTCGGTTCAGCGTGATGGTATCCCAGCGGATGCAATGCGTAACGTCAAAGTCATCTGTTCTGAAAATGCGCATTTCTCTGTGCAAAAGAACATGGCGATGATGGGCATGGGCTTCCAGTCCGTTGTGACTGTTCCTGTGAACGAAAATGCGCAGATGGATGTTGATGCTCTGGAAAAAACCATGGCACATCTTCAGTCTGAAGGCAAGATCGTGGCATGTGTGGTGGCAACTGCTGGTACAACTGATGCTGGTGCAATTGATCCCCTCAAACAGATTCGTGAAATCACCAATAAGTATGGCGCGTGGATGCACATCGACGCAGCATGGGGTGGGGCACTGATCCTGTCGAATGACTATCGTTCTATGTTGGATGGTATCGAGCTGTCTGATTCTGTGACACTGGATTTCCATAAGCATTACTTCCAGACCATTTCATGCGGTGCATTCTTGCTGAAAGATGAAGCGAACTATCGTTTCATGCACTATGAAGCTGAATACCTGAACTCTGCGTACGACGAAGAGCACGGTGTTCCTAACCTGGTATCGAAGTCACTACAAACCACTCGTCGTTTCGACGCGTTGAAATTGTGGATGACTGTAGAAGCACTGGGTGAAGAGCTTTATGGTTCGATGATCGACCATGGCGTGAAATTGACTCGCGAAGTGGCAGACTACATCAAAGCAACTGATGGTTTAGAACTTCTGGTTGAGCCACAATTCGCATCAGTATTGTTCCGTGTAGTTCCAGCAGGCTATCCAGCTGAATTTGTGGATGCTTTGAACCAGAACGTCGCAGACGAACTGTTTGCACGTGGTGAAGCAAATATTGGTGTGACTAAAGTGGGTCAAGTTCAATCACTGAAAATGACGACTTTAAGCCCGGTTGCAACCCTTGAAAACGTGAAGAACCTGTTGGCACTCGTGCTTGCAGAAGCGGATCGTATCAAGGATTCAATTGCGGATGGGACTTATACACCGCCAATTGCTTAATCAATTGCAGGTGAAAAAAAGGAGATCGTTAAGATCTCCTTTTTTATTGGAATTTGGCTGACACATAGATAATGATTTTTAAATAAAATTAAGCTGCAAATAAAGGACTAAAGCCTTTTTTCCTTAATAGTTTACGGTACATACTGGAGCTGCGATCTGCCGGGAAATGTGCTTCCAGAGATAAGTCTAGCGGTAAAAACTCAGGCTTCTGATTTTCGACAATCAGGCGATCTTCTTCAAAAATCTTCAGATTAAAATCATAGGCTTCTTCGACAGGTAAGTCTTTATCATAATTACGACAGATGGGAGCAAACAGTCGGGTCTGACGGGCGGTCATCGGTGAAGCAGCATTCATAATCACCTGTTTGGCATCATTAGGGAAATGGATGGTCAGGGTCGCGGTAAAGGGCAGGCTAATTTCAAAATGTCGTAGCCATTTAAAATCTTCCTGACCGCGCTGATCTAACCCAATCGGATAACGGCCGACACTGCTGATATAGTCGGCATTAAAACCATATTCAGTTTCCGTTGTGGTGTAATCCGGGACTTCGACATCATTCGGATCACCAAAGGTATCCGGATGTACCCAGGCAAAATGGGCGACATCAATAAAGCCTTCTAGCTGTCTGCCAGCAAAACATTTGATGTCGACTTGTGGGCAAACCAGTTGCTGATAATCTGCATCATTCCAATAAGGCATCATTGGAATATTCGGTTCAGCGTCTTTGTCAGCTGTCAGTGAACACCAGATCAGACCATAACGTTCAACCGCGGCATAGGTCCGTAAATGAAACCGATCTGAAATTTTATGCTGTGGATGGGCAGGGATACGGTTGCATTTACCTTGTGTACCAAAACGCAAGCCATGATAAGGACAGACCACGCCTTGACCATCATTTTTTCCCAGACTTAAGGGCACACCACGATGCGGACAGGCATCCTTGGCCACGATCAGTTCATCCTGCATCTTGTAAATGACCAGAGGCATATCTAGCAGCATTGTCCCTAGCGGCTGTTCGGAAATATCACGGGCTAAGGCTACTGGATACCAATATTGAGCCAGGAGATGCCAGTCATGTTCTTCAAATGTCATGTGAATCGGTAAATCGGGATTGAAAACTGGAATGGTTGTGCTATTCATGACGCTATCACTGTGATTCTTTATTTCCAATATAGGCCAATGTGATGTTCTACGAAATTTCAAAGATCAGGACATCCTGTTGCATAAATTCGAACAGGATGTAAGGAAGAATGAGCTATAGGCAAAAAATTAAAGGAAGCAATATTTAAAGTTCCAAAAAAGCATCCCGAAAGATGATTCTTCTATTTTCCATGCACAAAATGTGCATTCAGGACTTTATGCCTAATGTGATATGCAAGCTCCATTCAGACAAAATCAGCTAATGTCAGGGAACAACAACAATATCTGATTCAGGATGAAGAGATGACTAATTTGCATGTATCCCAACCCGTTGGCTGTATTATTCAAGGAAAAATGGTACAAGGCGCTGCCGAAAGTTTTGTGGTGATTAATCCTGCTGATGAGCAGGTATTGGCCCTATGTTCCTCTCCCTCGGAAGCACAAATTGAAGATACCATCCGTAGTGCCGAGCAGGCATTTCAACACTGGAAAAATACGGATGATGCAACGCGACAGGCAATCCTGCATCGTATTGCAGATCGTATTGAAGAACACCGAGAAGAATTAGCGCGTTTAGTGGTGCAGGAGCAGGGCAAACCCTATGCACTGGCTGAATTTGAAGTCGGTGGGGCCATTGCCTGGACCCGCTATCAGGCAGAACTCAAGATTGAAACTGAAATCTTACAGGATGATGCCAACAAGCGGATCGAACTTCATCATCGGCCTTTAGGGGTCGTGGCATCGGTTACCCCATGGAACTGGCCTTTAATGATTGCTGTCTGGCATATCATGCCGGCAATTCGCGCTGGCAACGTGGTGATCAATAAACCTTCAGAATTTACCCCATTGTCGACACTTCGACTCGGTGAGCTGATTCAGCAAGAGGTTGCACCTGGAGTGGTCTCTATACTTACAGGAGGCGGAGAAGTTGGGGCTAAGCTGACCAGTCACCCTGCAATTGCCAAAGTGGTATTTACCGGTTCAACTGCGACTGGGCAAAGAATCATGCAAAATGCAGCCGCGACTTTCAAACATCTGACACTGGAACTTGGTGGCAATGATGCAGGCATTGTTTTGCCAGATACCGATATCCAGGCAATGGCAACCCGAATCTTTAATGGAGCTTTTATCAACATGGGCCAGACCTGTGCAGCGTTGAAACGGCTGTATGTGCATGACAGCCAATATGATTCACTGGCACAGGAATTAGTAAAAGTCGCACAGCAACAATCTCTGGGAGATGGTTTAGCCGAGACGACTACTTTTGGCCCAGTGCAAAACATCAAGCAATACCAAAAAGTTCAGACCATGATTCAGGAAGCTCAGGATGAAGGTGCAATAGTCATGACATCTGGTCAGAATCTACCGGATACAGGCTATTTTATTGCACCAACAATTGTGACCAATGTAAGCCCAGATAGCCGTCTGGTGCAGGAAGAGCAGTTTGGTCCGGTGTTACCTTTGATTCGTTATCACGATATTGAAGAAGTACTGACTGAAGCCAACAATACGGATTTTGGCTTAGGTGGTTCGATCTGGTCATCCAATCTGGAGCAGGCGCAGCAGTTTGCTCAACGACTGAGTTGTGGTACGGCGTGGATCAATACGCATGGTGAGATTTTCCCGCATGTACCTTTTGGTGGATGGAAACATTCGGGCATCGGCGCACAGTTTGGACTGAGTGGCCTGCTCGAAAATACGATTCAACAGGTTGTTCATATCAATAAAAATTAAATCAAAAAAAGCTCAAGTTTAACTTGAGCTTTTTTCTTTTACTTAAAATATATCAACGTAATAAAGGGCGGGCAGCCTGAAAATCAAAATGTAATTGCTTGAATTTATTTAAGACAATATAAGATTTGATATGGCCGATAAAATTACAGCTTAGTAATTTTTCAGTCACAAAATTTGCCAGCATTTCCAGATTTTTAGCGCCTACTTTTAACATGAAATCTGCATCACCACTTAAAGAAAAAGCTTCCTGAATAGCTTCTTCTTCTTCAATCAATTGTTGAAAAGCGATCTTCGCTGCTGCGTCATGTGTTTTGAGATTGACCTGAACCATAGCCAAAACTGCAATTCCCAAAGCTTCAGGATGAATGCAGGCGCTATAACCCAAAATAATTCCTTTTTGCTCTAGCAGCTGACGCCGTCTAGAACATTGAGAGGCTGACAAACCGATTAAATCTCCGATTTCCTGATTCGTCAGGCGCCCATTTTTTTGCAAAGCCTGGATGATTTTCCAGTCAAATTTATCCATTGCATCCATTGCATTGAATCCTTATCCGATACACGTTTTATGTGTTTTTGAATCATTGTGACTTGCATTATGCACGAAATCAGAAAATGAAATGCAATATTCTGTAATTGAAGCATAATAAGTGATAGGGAAAATAATAATGTTTATGGAAATTGGTCAGTACCTTAATCAGCGCCTGCAAGAGCTAGGAATTCAGCATATTTTTGGTGTGCCAGGCGACTTTAATCTCTCCTATTTAGAACAGATTGAAATTGATCCAAAACTGGAATTTATCGGTAACTGTAATGAGCTAAATGCAGCTTATGCAGCGGATGGTTATGCCCGTCTGCATGGTGTCGGCGCTTTACTGACCACTTATGGTGTGGGCGATCTAAGTGCGATTAACGGTATTGCAGGTGCATATGCTGAGCAGGTTGCCATGGTGCATATTTCCGGCATTCCACCTTTGCATGCCGTAGAGCAGGGCGCTTTGTTACACCATACCCTGATTGATGGCGATTATGACAATATCATGAACTGCATGCGCGAATTTACCGTGGCACAGACACGTTTGACTCCAGCCAATGCAGTGAGTGAAATTGACCGGGTATTAAAGCAATGTATATTGATGCGTCGACCGGTTCATATCCAGCTTCCATCGGATATTACCCATCTTCAGATTAAAGTACCTAAGCAGCCTCTGGATCTGAGCCGTCCACAGAGTGATCCAAAACTTCTGCAAGAAACTGCGGCACGGATAGCCAAACGCATCAAACAGGCACGTCAGCCAGTCCTGCTCATTGACAATGAAGCAGAAATTTTCCAGCTTACCGATATGCTGCAAAATTGGGCTGAGCGCATGCAGATTCCCTATACCTGTCTGTCTACTGCCAAAAATATCATGAATGAAAGTCACCCCTTATATGCGGGCGTTTATGCAGGTGCAGCAAGCGCAGCATCGACTTGTCAGCTGGTGGAACAGTCGGATTGCCTGATCGCTATTGGGCCACGTTTTACCGATGTTGCCACCGCATTTTTCTCACATCGTGTATCCGTACAAAATATGTTGTATCTGGCGGATTCCTGTCTTTGTCTGGATGGGCAGATGATCAGTGGACTGGATTTAGCTCAGTTGATTCAAGCCATCTCAAAACAGACTTTAGATGATCAACCACATACTTTTAATCCTGCACCGAAACCACATTTACAAACTCAGCAGATTGAAGAAAATACTGCGCTGAGCCAAACTGCACTCTGGCAGCAGATTTCTGAGTTCTTGCAGGAAGATGATGTGATTGTGGCAGAAGTGGGCACTGCCAATGCAGGTTTATCAGGATTGACCTTACCTGTGACTGCTAAGTATCTGGTTCAACCGATCTGGGGCTCGATTGGTTATACCTTGCCTGCCTTGCTTGGCAGTATGCTTGCTGCACCAAAGCGCCGTCATCTGTTATTTATTGGGGATGGTTCGATTCAGCTGACCATTCAGGAGCTTTCAACCTTATTAAGAGAAGGCTTAAAACCTGTAATTTTTATTTTGAATAATGGCGGCTATACCATTGAACGTTTGATCATGGGTGAAAATGCCAAGTATAACGATATTCAGAACTGGCAATACAGTCAGTTTGCCCAAGTCTTTTCTGCAGATACCCCGCATCAGGCTCATATAGTCAAAACCCCGGCAGAATTAAAGCGTACACTCGCACAGGTTCATCAGGCTGAGGAATTATGTCTGATTGAACTGCAACTTCCACGTATGGATGCTCCACAACGCTTAAAACAGTTTGCTGAAGTCGTGGCACGCTATGACTATGGTGAATATGGTTATAAGCAGCTGGTTGAGCAGAATACACCTCCCTACAAAAAGGCAATCTAGCAAAATGTAGAAATTAAAAAAATTGTTCACAAGGAGTGACAATATGGATGTTGAAGATCATCAATTAAAAAAACAGCTTTCCAACCGGCATATCCAGCTAATCGCCTTAGGTGGAGCGATCGGTACAGGATTATTTTTAGGTTTATCACATACAATTCAGCTGGCAGGCCCATCAGTGCTTCTGGGCTATGCCATCGCTGGCATCATTGCATTTCTGATCATGCGCCAATTGGGTGAAATGGTGGTGCATGAACCGGTCAGTGGTTCATTCAGTTATTTTGCCAATAAATACTGGGGCAAAAAAGCAGGCTTTATTTCAGGCTGGAACTATTGGGTGCTCTATGTCTTAGTGAGTATGGCTGAGTTGAGTGCAATTGGTACTTTTATTCAGTTCTGGTGGCCGGAGATTCCGACCTGGCTCACGGCACTGGCATTCTTTCTGCTCATGAATGGGATCAATCTGGTCAATGTCAAATTCTTCGGTGAGAGTGAATTTATATTTTCCATGGTCAAGATCATTGCCATTTTAAGCATGATCGGATTCGGGATCTATCTGCTGTTTAGCGGTTCTGCAGGAAGTCAGGCCAGTGTGACCAACTTGTGGCAGCATGGCGGATTTTTCCCTGAGGGCTGGTCGGGTTTTATGATGGCACTTGCCGTGATTATGTTTGCATTTGGTGGGCTGGAGCTGATTGGTATTGCTGCTAGTGAAACCAAAAATCCAGAAAAGACCATTCCAAAAGCAGTCAATCAGATTGTCTACCGTGTACTCATTTTTTATATTGGCGCCATAGGTGTGTTGCTATGTCTCTATCCATGGAATCTGGTGGCGCAAGGCGGTAGTCCGTTCGTAATGATTTTCCAGTCATTGAATAGTCACGGCGTGGCCAATGTTCTTAATTTTGTAGTCTTGGTCGCTGCACTTTCAGTCTATAACAGTTGTATTTACTGTAATACCCGTATGTTATTGGGTCTGGCTCAGCAGGGTAATGCACCGGCATTCTTAAAGAAAATTAACCGCCGTGGTATCCCGGTGAATGCTGTTCTATTCTCGGCAGCAGTCTCCGGTATCTGTGTATTAATGAATTACCTCATGCCGGGTGAAGCTTTTGGTATTCTGATGCTACTGGTGGTTTCAGCTCTGGTGATTAACTGGCTGATGATTTCACTGACCCATCTGAAATTCAGAAAAGCCATGCAGGAACAGCAGCAGACGACCGCATTCCCAAGTCTGTTTGGCCGCTGGAGTAATTACCTGACGATTTCATTTATCATCATGATTTTAATGATCATGAGCTTTACCAAAGAAATGCAGATTGCTGTTGCATTAGTGCCGGTCTGGTTGCTGTTTTTGATGGTGATGTATGTGATGAAATATCGCAGGAAACCTGTGCTCTTGCCTGAATCTACTGAACCCACCACTTAAATAAAAAGGCCCTGAACAGGGTAATGCCAGTCAGTTAAGAGATTGACTGGCTTTTTCTTGGGTATTTTTGAGGTTTTCCTTTTACAACCCTTGGATAACTCCTCACTCTTCTCTCAGGTATAACATACCGATTAGATTTCTCCA
>NZ_VOZD01000043.1:0-15435 GCF_013419915.1 Acinetobacter sp. YH12043 | reverse complement strand
CGGGCATCGCTTGCTGAGTCAGAGTGTCACACTGATCACAGACCCATTTACCACGCACATGCTGTTCCTTATAGAACTGTGCCGGTCTGAAATGCAGTTTTTCACTGACATCTTCACCGATACGACGGAGTTGGCAGCCACAAGCACATTGGGTTGATGCAGGTTCATGCTCAATACGGATGGTGTGTAGATGATCTGGCAGTGGTCGACGTTTAGGTTTATTGGTTTTGGCTTTGTGTGTCGCTGCATTGGTTTTATCTGCATTTAGCCGTTCCAGTTCTAGATCAACCGCGGCAATATCTTCTTCAACCGCTTCATCCCATAGATGGATTTGTTTTGCAGTGAGATGTTCGTTTTTACTGCCGAATTTGTGCTGTTTAAATAGTGCGAGTTCATGCTCGTATTTTTGATTGAGAATAGAAAGATGTTGAACTTTAGAATCTAATTGCTGATTGGTGACTTCAAGATGTTGAACTCTGGCATCTAATTGCTGGTTTGATTGTGCTAGAGACTGATGCTGCATCGCCAACTGTCTGGTGAATTCCAGCAGTTGTTCATGGGTCAGTTGGCTTAAATCAGGCAGCATTTTCATGACCGCAGTATGCCTGAGGTCATGACGCAGAGGAAATAGAACGTTTGGAGAATAGCAGAATGGAACAGCCTAGTTTAGAGCATTGTTACCACTTGCTGTCGTCCAATGCGCTGCCAGGGCAAACCCTGAATTAATGCCTGTAACTGTTCTGGACTGAGAGCTACATTTTCACCCTGGTGAACTTTAGCCCAGTGGAATTTTCCCTGTTCCAGCCGCCTGGCACACAGCCAGATGCCCAGTCCATCATGTACCAGCACTTTCATACGATGGCCACGTTTATTACAGAACAGGTAGGCGCAATGCGGTTTGATTGAGCCAAAGGCTTTCATAATCTGCGCCATGGCCGTATCCATACCCGCACGCATGTCCATGGGCTGGGTAGACAACCAGATTTCATCGATACAGATCATTTGATCAAGCCCTGAAGTAAAAGCAGTAATTCAGTTGCAGACTCCACCGGCCATTCGATTTCGATCATCTGATCCCTTACGGAACCTTGTTCATCATGTAATGGAATCCTGATATGAGCAGTAGCTTTCTTCTCTGACACAGGTGGCGGAGGTGCTTCTTGTTTGACTGGCGTCGGGTGAATAATGACGGGAAGGAAGTCGGTCTGTGGAATGGATGAGATTGTTAATGATGGAACCATTGATCTAGACTGACGAATCCATTTATGCAACAGATTGGCATTGATCTGATGTTGCATTGCGACCTTAGCCACCGATGTATCTGGCTGCTGGCATTGCTGAATAAGTTGATGTTTAAATTCAGCCGTGAAGGTTCGACGGGGCTTTTTTAGCGTTGGTGCAGTGTCTATAACTGTCTTTAAATCCATAAATAGGTGTCCACTTAAATTTTAGTGGACACTATCGCGGTATTAATGAGTTAGAAAAAGTGGGGCTCAGCGGACGCTTACCCTTAAATTTCATTCCATATGAGTAAAGCGATAATTTATAGAAAAAGTTACGAGTTCAATATCACTCTTATCTTAATAGAAACTTGGTAGTACATAGCATCAAACACTGTTTCTTATTCTACTTAAACTGTAATCGGTATGAATTTTTCTTCATAATACTGAGATTAAATTACGATCAAAAATGACAACTTTAAAGTGGTACTTATATATTTCTTAACGGAATTTATGCTTCGTTATGTGCATATTAATTAACCCATCGGAATAAGCCAACAATTCAAATTATGGAATCATCTGCTTAAGCAGGATTCGAGTTATTTATTACCTCATTTTATAATCAGATTTTCAGAATATGAAATTGCCCTCTTCAACATTAAATGGGAGTCTAATCTTTTATCTTACTAAAAAAATCTGGTTCTTTTGAATTTATTCCATATGTGCCATGTCTCCATTTAGCCTGCGGCAAACCGAACTTTCCAAAACTTCCATTCTTATAATATTCTTGTAAATATTTTCGATTACTTTCAGACCTCCTAGCATAAACTTCTTTAAATGCCTCTAAGATTTCTGAGGCTGTATCCACATCAATCTTATTTGTATTCTTAGAGCGGTTAAGATATTTTTTCCATGCTGAATGATTTTTGGATTCACTACTGTCTTTATATTTCTCAATTACATCTTGTTGTTTAGTGCAGTTAGATAAATTTTGATCAATGTGTTGTTCATTTAGGCGATTAATTTTGGGTTTATGCCTACTAGATTCTTGCTTAAATCTTACTAAATAATTCTTATAATCTTCTTTTTGTCGATCCTCCTCCTGATGCTGCAAGTCCATGCTTAGGGTATTTTTCTGCTTTAAATACTTAATACGTTCATAATTTCCCGCAACTTGGATAGTTTCTTTATTACTTACAACATAAACCTTTTTTTTACGTAATGGCGCTGTATAAAAGGCAATCTGAGCTATGAAAATGTTTTTTACTTTCAATATTTTAATATGTGGTTCATAACAAGAATCTATATGTTTTTTATAAAGATTGGGACTAATAAACTCTACATTTGAACAATGTGGGAAAGGTAAGGATATCTTATTGTTTTTTAAAATTTTGCATGGTTTATCAATTTTTAAGTAGGCAGTTCCTATATCTTCTTCAAACCATTGTGCTATAGCAATATTAAGCAAATGATAAACTACAGGTTTATTTTTTCCTCCTATAATGCTATCGATTTTTGGCTTTAAACTTAGTAAGAAAAAATTAATATTTTGAATATTATTATTTTTCGTAATTTCGGAATATATATAATTTAAAGCATCAAAAAAATATCCTAGCAATTCTTTTGCTTTGTTATCCAGCTTTAAGACTATACTCTCATGATTGAGTGTATAGCCCTTTAAATCTTTATTTTTATCGATATATTTCATAACTTCCCTATTTTTTATTAGGCTCTATTAACTTTATCCTTCAGCATTTGAGATTATCCAAATCCGCTTTAATGGTAATTCAGCTTTTATGTCATCATTCAATTTTTCATAATTAAGAAAAATTTGGTTTAACAAATCATTCTGTGTCCAAAGTCTAACTCTAAAGAAGCTAGAAGCTAATTCTTTCTGCACATTCGATTTAAAGCCCCCCCAAGCAACAAATAAACCCTGCTTCGTATTAAATTTTGTCATCGCACCAATTAACTTATCTACAGTTGGTCGATCTACTTGTACATCTCCAGATTTCACTTCTACACAAATTTGCTGTTGCCCAAAACCCATAGGACCATCACCAGCTAAAATGTCTACACCACCATCTGCACCTTCTGGACTTTGCCAACAAGTATATCCTTGCGCTTCTAATACAGCTTTAACTAATAGCGTCAATCTATGACCTTTAAATTTTGATTCAATCACTTTTCGAATCTGATCTTGTCCTATAAATTCCAAATCAACTGAACTAGATTCATCCGAAGCATCTTCAAGTTCGATGTCTTTTTCAACCCCTTCGATTTTAATGATCTGATGCAAATTTTCTGGTTTCCATGAGTTTTTTTCCATTCTAAATAAACGTTCTTCAGCATTATTTCTCTGTATACGACAAATAGTCATAAAAGCCCCAAAGCTATAAAGAATATCCTGTGAAAAATGAGATCTTGGAATACCTGTAGCCAACCACTTCACTGAACGAGAATGTTTAAAAGGATCAATAGCCTTAGGGTCATAGGAATAGTCAGAATTAATAGAACCTATATAAATAACGGGTTGGAGTTTGGAGGGTAGAACAATCCGATCACCAACTTTCATCGTATGAACAAATGGCCAAATTTGGCTAGCATGATTTGATAATTTTCGCGGTTTTGCATCAGGGTCTATTTCTGATAATTCCGAGATTAAATCATCACGATTGATAATTTTTTTTAAATCTAAGTCTAAATTATCCCAAGTAACATAAGCTTTAGATGTGCTTAGAAACTTTTCTTCATACTCGCCTTGTGAGCCTGCTCTTACCAACCACACAGCCATATCATTTCTCCTTATGCCACCGCTTCATTAAACGCTTCAACAACACCAAATATGTTGTCAGCCTCTGCATCACCAAACACACCATCAATCCCTTCATAGTGGATCTGATTAAACGGTGGTTCATATAACTGCGCTGCTTCTAGCACGCCATTTTGAGTTAAATGATCAATTAGCATTTCCACAAAACGTATTTGTTTCTCGTTATACGTTGAGCCTTGCAAATACTTAGAAAAGGCTTCTTGTACCGCCTGACGCTCTAATCCGACCAGAGAACGAATGAAGAGAGGTAAGGATTTTTCAGTCCCAAAACATTCTTCAAATTTATCTCGGCTTTCAACTTCTTGAGCTTCAAAAACAAAGCGTTCTAACTCACTTAAATCAGTCGGTGTAAGAGTCAAACCACGTTTTAACTTTGCAATCGTAATATGATTTTCATTCGCTTTGATGAAACTTTCTACACGCTTACGGTACTGTGCAAGATTGACACCACTTGATACGACAGGAATATCAACCGCTTGCATATCTCCAATTTCATCATCAAGCATGGAATACACAATAGTCGATGTGGATTTTTCAATCAGTTTCACCAAGCCACGAATACGTTTACGCATCGCCTCAAGCATTGGCAAGGTGATGCCTTTCCAATATTCAACGGTTTGAATGTCTTGAATCAGCGCAATCTGTTCTGCAACAACAGGAATATTTTCTTTGCTTTCTAGCTTTGAAGCGATTTCAATCACTTTATTGGCATAACTCTGAATCGCTGTATTGTTCTTTTCCAATACTGCCAACTCAAGGTTGTAGCAAAGCATATCAAACAATTTGGCTTCTAATGTTTCAGGCTCAAGTTGATTCGGTAGTTTAGAAATGTGTTCTCGTAACGTACCAATGGCAAGGTCATCCAAGTTGTTCCAAGCATCATCATTTTTGAAGTGTTCAACATACTCAAGCTCAGACTTTACGATGAAATTCTCATTGTTCATGGACTTCACTTCAGTCTGTAAACTCTGACGCATATCTTGCTGTACAGCTTTTAATTCTTCGGTGGCATAGTCCTTCGCATTGAGCAGACTCAGGATATTTAAACGTGCTTTAAACAAACGTTGTCCGAGTGGCTCTGTGGTCGATACAGGTGCACCATCAGGGTTTTCATTGAAGTATTCAAAGTTAGAGCAATAATCGAAAATAAAGAATTCTTTTTTATCTTTTTCAGGGCTAAACAATTCTTTGCAGAGTCGTGTACCACGTCCAATCATCTGCATAAATTTCACTTTAGAGCGTACCGCTTTAAAGAACACCAGATTGACCACTTCAGGCACATCAATCCCTGTATCGAGCATATCGACAGAAATCGCAATTTGCGGCTCAGGCAAATCTTTTTTACTAAAATCATCAATCAGGCTTTGCGGATACTTGGTGGCGTGGGTAATGACACGGGCAAACTTACCATCATATTGCGGATAGTTGGCATTGAAACGATCTGCAATGAAATTGGCGTGTTTTTGGTTTACCGCAAAGATAATGGTTTTACCCAAACGATCACCACCTTCGGTTTTAATACCATTTTCCATCAAGTGCTTGAGCATTAAATCAATCGTGCCTGTATTAAACAGCTCTTTATTAATCTTGGATGCTGAGACTTCTTCAGGTGCATCTTCATCGCCCCAATTTAGACTGTCCCAGTGTTGTTTTTCCTCTTCTGAGAGTTCGTCATATTTCACGCCTTCACGCATAAATTTAAGCGGAACAGAATAAGCTTTGGGTGGCACGAGATAACCATCGGCAATGGCTTGATCAAGGTCGTAGTAATCGGTTGGGACACCGCTTTCTAAGCCAAACAGTGCGTATGTATCACGATCTACTTCATCTCGTGGCGTTGCGGTTAAACCGACCAGTAAGCTATCGAAGTATTTAAAAATCTCGCCAAATTTTTGATAAACGCTGCGGTGTGCTTCATCAATAATAATCAGATCAAACATGCCTGTACCGAATTGTCTTGTACCATCGGCATTTTTTTCGTCAATTAAGCCGATCATAGTTTGATAGGTAGAGAAATACACTCGACCCACTTGGTTTTTATCCTCAAGTAAATTGACGAATGAGGCATCTTTTAAATTGGCTTTAAAGGCGTTATGGGCCTGATTGACCAATGAAGTGCGGTCTGCAAGGAATAATGCCTTTTGTACCACATTGGCTTTCATCAGCACATCGACCAGTGCAATGGCAGTACGGGTTTTACCTGTGCCTGTTGCCATAATCAGTAAGCCTGCACGTTCTTTACGTTGATAGGCTGCAAGCATGGCTTTGATGGCACGAGTTTGGTAGTAACGCTCAACAATGTCCGCATTGATCGGGAAGCTGCCCAAATCAGGGTTGTTCTTACGTCTTTCGATCAGACGTTTGAGTTCTGCCTGCGTATAAAAGCCGTGAACTAAGCGTGGTGGGCCACCTTGCACATCATTCCAGATTCGGGTTTTATAGCCATTGGTATAGAAAATGACAGGGCGTTGTCCTGTTTGTTGTTCTAGGCAGTCTGCATAGAGCTTGGCTTGTTGCTGTCCAATATCAGGGTCAGTCGATGTGCGTTTTGCTTCAACCACAGCCAAAGGCAAGCCATTGGCATCATACAGCACATAATCCACTGCACCTTTACCCGAGGGGCTCGGCATGCCTGTAACAGCAACTTCCTCTCGAACCGATGTACCTATTTCCCAGCCTGCTTCTTCAAGCATGAGATCAATTTTAAGTTTTCGAGTTTCGTCTTCTTTATAGTCGGTATGGTCTTCAATTTTGCTGTTGGCAATTTTGGCTTGTTCAACGTCTGCACGTTTTTGTGCAAGTTCAGCATCTATATTTGCAAGTAATTTTTCACGCTCTTCTAAACTTGCGGACAGTTCAAATAGTCTTTGTTCACGTTCGCGTAAAGCTTTATGTTGTTCAGCAAATTGTTTTTCTTTAGCTTCTGTTTCTTTTTGCAGTTGTTCTTTGTTGGCGGTGATTTGCTGAGTATTGTCAGCATTTGGAATCAGTTTTGGATTAAATATAATCGACTGAGAACGGTCTTTTGACGGTGAACCGTAGTTACGTTCAAACCAGACATACATCAGGAATAAATGGCTGATGTGTTTTACAGTTTCTTCGGTGGTGAGTTGTTTGAACTTTTTCCCATGTACGGCACTGTTGCCGACCATGCGGATATTGTCCATTTTGTCCCAAATGTAGGGTGGAATTAAGTCTTTAAATTTGAGGTCGTTGAGTAAGTTATGCAATGAAGCATCATAAGGTTGAGTCAGTTTCTTATCGTATTGATACAGCCATAGCACAAGATTTTCAAGTGATGTACGAGCTGCGGCAAGGGCAAATTGTGGGGATATATACGTGAGCTTTTCGGCTTCTTTTGCGGTGGCTGCCAAGCTTTTAAATTCAGGTTCTAAAAACGAGAAGTTACTCATGTATATATTCCCTTAAATATTAAATTAAATTTTATAGATTCTTGATATTAAGTAATTTACTTATGTGTTAAAGAAAAAAAGTTTAACATTATTCGAGCGTATTCCATTTTATCTGATGCAACTGTAACACTAAGTTCATCATAAATATTGTCTTCATTTGGTCGAAATTTTGCGACCCCATTGGTTTGATATTGTCCTTTTAATTGATACTGATAATAAACAGTTTGTTGATTCGCTCTTACTATGTGTACAGGTGGTGTTGTCCCACTAAACTTAGTACCATATAGTTGATGATTTTGCCTTGCAGCTTCTGGGAAAAATGGTGTTGCGGCATCAAGTCCACAACCGACACAAGCAGGGACAGCATATAAACTTAGGTTTGACTTTTGATCTGTTGATGCAAGTGCTAAAACGGTGTTGCCATTTACACCAATAGCACCTTCCAATCGTGTCCATTCAGCAGGTGCTAAGATCCATTCTTCTGTTTCAGCAATGTTATATACCCTCATGCTGGCAGCAAGTTTTTTGGGTAAATCCATTGCGAAATAGCACTTTGACTTATTACAACTTGCTGTAGGTCTATGTGGTGCATCAGTTTCATCCATACCCTTAGGGACGCTGATCGAATATGCAGGGACTTGCACACCATTTTTAAATATTGCTGTACCTATAGCGGTTATAGGATGCATTTTTCTTTGTTCATTTACGCTGATATCTATTCTTACAGGAGAAAATGTATATTTTTCAGCAAAACTAGCAGTTGAAAAAAAACTTAAGCCAACGGCTACGATTAATTTAAATTTCATAACTATCCTTGTATTTATAAAGTACCGCTAAATGCTTGGTTTTGTAATGATGCAAAAAGATTGTCATTCTGCACTTCAGAATCACGCATTTTATCTTTTTGAATGTTAATTAAATTGGCAATTTTCTCAAATTTTTCGATCATATGATTAGCAGGTTTAATTAAATCAAATGACTTAAAATCCGTTGGAGATATATGTGGGACTGTAGTTTCAGTAATTCGACAATGTTTTTTAAATTCAGGCATAGAAAGTATTTGAAAAAGAAAATTTGCTCCGAAACTTTCTTTAACTCTTAACCTAGCAACACGTTGAACTAAAAGCATATTAGGGTCATTTTCTTTAACTAAAGTTATTTTAAATCCAGTTGAGATCCATGGACGATCCATAGCTACTAAAATATCATTTTGAAGAATTTTAAATCTTGAATATTTTTCAAGTTCTTTCTCATTCCAGTAAGCAGTATCATTCCAATCTAATGTATTTGGTAAAATATTAATACCTCTACATAACTTGATTCCTGAATCCTTAAAATCAGCACTTTTAAATGCAAAACCTGTTAAAAATTCAACTTCATCTTCAAATTTAACTTTTTCCCACCCTTTAGGATTACTCACAGGATCGCCAAACATATCAATAAAGGCGGCTTGTAAAAGCTGATCTAACTTTTCAATCGCTTGCTGACGTTTTTGGCGTAACTCATCCGCTTGATCTAAAATAGAGGCAATTCGGCGTTGTTCTGCAAGTGGTGGTAAATCAACTTTCAAAGCTTTAACCTGAGTTAAACTTAAATTTTGAATAACACCTGTTACTTTTGAGTTAGTAATCTGACTTCTTGCAATTTCACCACCAAGCCAATAGCTTAGATATTCGGGTAAGATTTTTTCAAAATCACATCGAATAATGCAAACAGCTTGATTACAATTTAGATCAGGGGCATCATCAGGTACAACACAAGAGCGTCCAATCGAACCAGCTATCGAAATTAATACATCTTTAGGCTTAATTACTGAACGGCTTAATTTCTCATGGGTTTGTTCATCAATATATAAAACATCATCTTTGAAATTTAATAACTTGTCGTGAATATTATTCACTCGAATAAATGGGATTCCATTTTCTTGAAATGCCATTCCTAGAGTTGTTGGTGTTGTGCCTTTGGTTACGATCTTTGTAACATCAGAAAGAGTAACCATTGTCATTTCAACAACTCCTTAAGCGTAGCCATTCCTTTTAAAATATCCTGTTCAAGCACTTCTAAATCCGCCAAAATTTTACTAGGTGCTTCATATTCCACTTGCGCATACACTACTTCCTTATAACGGTTAATCGACAGATCATATCCATTGGCAGCAATATCGGCTTTATCTACCATAAAGCTTTGCTCTGTGGCTTTACGAGTGCTTTCCGCTTCTAAGTTTTTAAAACGAGCAATAATGTCAGGAATGTTGTTATTTTCATGCTTAGACGCATCTAGTTCATTACGTTTATCATCCAGCGAATAACCATCTGCCTGCATATCATAAAACCAAACTTTATCCGTACCGCCCGACATGGTTTTAGTGAAAATCATAATGGCAGTTGAAACCCCAGCATACGGCTTAAACACACCTGACGGCATCGAAATAATCGCTTCAAGCTTTTGCTCTTCGACAATCTTTTGACGCAAATCTTTATGTGCTTTCGATGAACCAAATAACACGCCATCAGGCACAATCACCGCAGCACGACCACCTGTTTTTAACAACCGTAAGAACAAGGCTAAAAACAGCAATTCAGTCTTTTTGGTTTTAACAACGGCTTGAATGTTCTTGGCACAGCTTTCGTTATCCAAACTGCCTGCAAATGGCGGATTGGCTAAAATTAAACTGTATTTTTCAGCAATATGCGAATGCGCTTCACTTAAAGAATCACGGTTTTCAATACTTGGGTTTTCAACACCGTGTAGCATCATGTTCATCGAACCAATACGAAGCATGGTGCTGTCAAAGTCATAACCAAAGAAAGTATCTTCACTAAAACGTTTTGCTGCTTCAGGATTGGCAAAAATTTCAGTAGAGTAATGATCGTTTAAGTATTCACTTGCTGCGACTAAAAAGCCTGCTGTACCACAAGCAGGATCACAAATGGTATCCGTTGGTTTAGGTTGCATTAGCTCCACAATCATCTTGATGATATGGCGAGGGGTACGGAACTGACCGTTTTGACCTGCCGAAGCAATTTTACCGAGCATGTATTCGTAAATATCGCCTTTGGTGTCTTTATCATCCATGGGTACATCGGCAACCAAATCCACCACTTTGGTGAGTAGCGCAGGCGTAGGAATGGTAAAACGTGCGTCCTTCATGTGATGGCTGTAGGTGGTTTCGTCTTCTGCACCTAAGTTTTTAATGAAAGGAAAGACTTCATTGGCAACGGTATTATATAGTGTTGCAGCATCGCCTAAAGTGATGAATTTCGACCAACGTAAGTGGTCTTGTTCAGGCGTAAAAATTGGATGTTCTACAGCTTTCTTTAAACGATTGGCTTTCTTTTCTTTTGCAATCTGAATTTCATCAAGTCGGCGAATAAAAAGCAAATAAGTCATTTGCTCCATGACTTCTAAAGGATTGGAAATACCACCACTCCAAAATGCATTCCAAATCTGGTCAATTTTGCTTTTAATTTCGCCTGTAATCACGTAGATAACTCTCAAATTTTCTTTGAGAGTATTGTGTATGATTTACAAAGGGAAATCTATGAGAATAGAAGAGGATACGACAGAACTTGGCGTGACATTAACAATAATTATTTTGTAGAACGCTTATGATCCGTATAGTCTACTTGTACCTCACAAAAAACTCCATTTCCATTCGCTTTAAAATACCTAATTGGTTTTTGCTCCAACTCTGCAATTACCCTAAGATCTTCAACCATTTGCTTACTTAATTCATTTCTTCGTTTGTCGTCTAAATCAATATCTTTTGTCATATTAAAATCTTTACATCTTCACTAGATATCAAATCAATTTCGAAAATATATAGGTGATAATCAAACACAAAAAATTAAATTTTACGATTCCTCAATTTTTGAAATACAAGCTATAAGTCTTTCTAATACCCTAATTTCTGACTGAAGACTCTTCAAATACATTTGTGCATCAAATACACAACCAGAGATTTTATCAACTATGATTGGATATAGGTGCATATATTTAGCTAATATCTCTATCTCTAGTTTTACATTATCCACCTCTTCCCCAAGTCGAGTGTAATTTTCATATAGTTGCTCATGAATTGAAGATAGAGCAGTTTTATTGGCTAAATAATCAATCAAATCAGAGTGTCTATACAATGATGTATATTTATAAGTACATGTCGAAGTATCAACTGCTATAAAACCACATTCTTGTAGTTCCCTAACAATTTGATAAATTTTTTGATAGAATTTTTTAGCCTTAAATTCTGGATAGGCTTCAATAAACATCTTTCTGATATCTTTAAATTCTTTTGCTTTAAAAGCTATTGTTGCCAAGAATTTAACCAAATACCCCTTAAGACTCTGATTTATACACATCATACAAATTTACCGCATCACCATGAATTACCACAAATATCCTATTTTGGGATATTTGTGGTAATAGTACAACATCTTGAGCTATGAGCTCAATACACGATCCTCGGTATAGAAAACTGATACAAAAACTGATTGCTATACGTGAGTTAAGAAAAATTACTCAGGTAGAATTAGCTACGTCTTTAGAAAAAAATCAATCCTACATTGCTAAAGTTGAAAACTATGATAGAAGGATTGATATCTTAGAATTATATGATTGGTTAAAAGCTTTAGATGTGCCAATTGAAAACTTTTTAAAAGAAATTTTTAAATAAGTTATTTTTTCACAAATTCAATAATGCCTTTATTTTCAACAATTTCTTTTTTAGTTAAAGCTAATTGATAGATGACTGAGGCCAATTGTCTACTTAAAGATTCAATTTCTGCATTAAGTTTTTCATTCTCAATCATTAATTCTTTATATTTCAGATTTTTTGCATGTATGAGCTGTCGAGTATCCACACCTGAAGTTGAACTTTGTTTATTTCTTTTCCGCTCAGCTTCAAGAATATCGTGTTTCAAAGCTAGAATTTCTTCCGTGTTGCCTTTAATTGCACCACGTTTACGTTTAGCCTCTAAAGCTACAGTATCAAAATTAATTTTATAATTACCAGTAACAACAGTACCTTCGTTCCTAATAAGGCGAGCTAAAGCATCTCGGTAATCTTGAACGAAATCTTTACGTTTACGCATTATTAGCCTCACAAAAAATATTTCTCTTTTCTAAAATTTTATCAATTGATTCAATTTCAGAACGTAATTGAAGTGCAAAATGACTATCTTCATCAAATAATTTAATCTGTTTATAAAAATTTTCTTTGGCAGTAGTAAGAGCTTTAACTGATTTTTCAGAAAAAATCGCATCTTTGCAACTGATACAAGCTGTTATAGATAAAGGAGATATTTTGTCACAAATACCATTTCTATTACATCCTCCTATAGCCGTTCTTTTATAGAATAATTTTCCATTTTTAATATCTTTTAGAGCCGATTTACTGTCTGTAAGAAATATCGGAACTATAGGATCGTTTTTTAAATTTTGTAGACGAATACCACTTGCTCCAAATAAAGGTTCAGTAGCATTAATTACATCTTCCAAGAAACATTCATTATTGTATTTATGAATTTCATTTTGATATGCTTGAACTAAAGTATCTTCTGCAATAAAGTTAGGAGCGAATTCACTTTGATTACCATAATAATATGTCATATCAGACGTCAAATGTTTAAGTTGAGCCTTTAATGCTGGTGTTTGTACAAGAGTACTTCTAGCTGCATATACAGTCAAAGTCCTCCTAAACTGATGGTTATTAATAGGAAAGTTACAACCCAACTGAACATTATAATATTCAAGTTCACTTTCAGTAGCTGTTAGTTTCAACTCGTCAAGATCATTTTCATTAACAATAAAATCAAAATTAAAATATTCAAATGCTTCATCCAATCTCACTCTTGCTTTAAGAGGAAAATTATATAAAGCTGAATTTAACTTATCACCTCTACCTAAAAATAACGGAAATTCGGAGCCATTAACCCTTTTAAAAGCAGAATCATAACCCGTAATTTTATTGATACTTTTGAGAACATCTATAGCCTTTTTGACAGCACAGCTCGTTATCCACGTAGCTTTCATTGGTCCATTATTAGTTTCTTTATTTGTATAGCTGTTGAGAATATAAATATCTCTGTTATTTTGATTCAATTCAATAAGACAATTTTCAGGAGCATTTAAAATTTCACCGGCACGCATCCCAGTAAACATCAATATCCTAGATAAAGCTATATCTGATATAAGATTCAAATAATGAAGCACATCAATCTTTGTTAAAATATTATATTTATTAGCCAATAGTTCAAATTTTTTAACTTCATTTTTATGATTGTACTTAATGTTCTGGGAACGATAATAAATTCTCCCATTAACTTCTTCAACACTTTTTGACCTTTTCTTAGCAAAATCTTCAATCTCTTTACAATATAATAAATATTCATCTAATATAATTTCAGACTGATTATATATGTGCGAGTATATTCTTGTAGGTATTACTAAATGCTGATTACTAACTTCTACTGGTCTTGAATTCAATAAATTATTTAATTGATTAAATTGATTAGCACTAAGAGTAAAATTATGATTTATATATATATTATAAAATGAAGATATCTTCTTAAAAAATGAAAGCATTAATTTAATTTGCTGTCTACTCTTTTCAGCCACTCCATCAATAATTTTTTTAAATAACTCATTATTGAAAGAAATAGTAGATAAAGTAGTATTAATACTACTTGCAACCTCTATAACAAATCTAATTCTGCCATAATCATCGACAAGCTGATTTATTTTATTAGCACCTGAACCAGTATAAGCATATAATAATCCATAAGAGATAAGTTTAGCCTCAAAAACCAATTTATCCTGAAGTTCCTTATCATTATTCTTAATAAAATTAAAGTTAACAGTTTTACGTCTATTTATTTGAGAAATCTGACTTGAAAAGTCCCAAACCATGTCAGAAAATCTCGATTTAACATTTCCGTTGGAATCATACGAGATAGTTGTAGTATTAAGGGGATACGTTACAGCATACTCAACTTCTATAAGCTTATTAGTTACCTCAGGTTGCTTTAACATTACAAAACTCCTAAATCAACTAGCATATTAAGATGGTTATCCCAAAATTCATCTAAAATACCTTCCTCTGTTTCATTAATTAACTTACTAACTATTACTTCAGTTTCTGGATACTTTGAAACTATTAAATTAATTATTTCATCAATCCTATATTTAATTTGAATAACTTCATCTTTAGTTTCATTTAACTGAGAAACAATCATTTTAAAAGAAAGCAATCTTCTTAAATCGCTTTCATTTGTAAAAATTGTATAATTATCACAGAAAAGGCAGCTTTCCGTATTAGCACAATTAGGCTGAATAGAATCGGAATTAAAACCATTTTTTAAAGTAGGTTTAATATTTTTACAATATCCGACTGCATTTTTAGAAATTTCTTTTTCATTAATATTTACAGCAATATTCTCCGCATATATTCTTCCTTTATGTATTGATTTTTCTTGAACTTTATTTAAAAAATTACTAACTTCTTCTGCCATTACTGCAAATGAAACATCAATATAATTTTTAATAGCAATTGGTTTTGAATTTCCAAGTTTTGTGGCTACTAAGCTGGAATCATTTGTGTTGGCTGAAAAGAAATTTCCTACATTGTTTCTTAATTCAGTATTTACAACCTTTCTAGTTCCATAAAGTCTGCTTAATATTTTATAATATCCATAAATATAAACTTCATCAAATGGACGAACTCTAATTTCATCTGTTTGTACTATTACAAAAAAAAGTTTATTTAATGTAGTTTCATCAAAGTATTGATTTAACTCTCGTTTTAAAAAATCAATAAACTGTAAATATAATTTAAAGTATTGTTGAAACTTGGCAGAGTAAAACTTGAAGTGCGACATAAACCACCTAATTAATTTAAAGGGTTTATGGAGTATATAAAATTGTCATACCATCATCTTAACTTTGAAGATCGTACTGCATTAATGCTTGAGTC
>NZ_VOZD01000042.1:0-17349 GCF_013419915.1 Acinetobacter sp. YH12043 | reverse complement strand
TTAATGGAGAAATCTAATCGGTATGTTATACCTGAGAGAAGAGTGAGGAGTTATCCAAGGGTTGTAAAAGGAAAACCTCAAAAATACCCAAGAAAAAGCCAGTCAATCTCTTAACTGACTGGCATTAAGTCTACAGACTGGCTTTTTTTTATCACTCTCTTAGAGGCGAACCAAATTTTTTACCTTCAATCAGGTTAGGGCAATGCCTTCAATACTGTCCAGATCGGTCACGTATTCATGAATTTGCGTATAGGTTTCATCTTCCACACTTGGATAGAACCAGCGCACAATCTGTTCGGCCACCAGTGGATGATACTGAATTTCAAAATGATTCAGTCCATAGAAAATCGCCTTATGTGCGTCGGGTACTTTCAGATCAAAACGCGGATGGGGATGTTCGCCCAAGGCACTTTTGACACTGACCAGATAATCACCGATCACATTAAGCGTTTTGTTGGTATGGTGTTCAAACTCGATCGTACCTGCCACCAGATAGGCATCAATATGCGCAGGAATCGGTGCCGGTTTACGGTTGTCGTCCATAAAGCCAATCCGTACCGGATTATGTTCCCAGTCATCATCCCGGACGCTGCCATGACGTAAGTCTAGAATTCCGTTACTGCGAATATTCACCACATGTCCCACAATTTTCACTAAAGGAAAATGTCCGAGCTTTTCCTGCAAACTAAAACCAAAACGTTCCAGTACCGCACCATGATGCGGTGAGCCCAGACAGACCAGATTTTCTACCATCGGAATCCAGTCATAGACATTTTGTTTGCCATAGAACAAGGCGCTGCGTGACACCAGACCGCCCATACTGTGTCCGATCAGATCAATACTGGTAATTCCTGGATTACGTTTGACCAGATCCTGCAAGGCATTGGCCAGACTGCGGCCATTGGCTGAAATGCGGCGTCCGGTATTGTAGTTCAGGTACAGCATGGTGTTATGGTCACGCTGTGCCAGTAATTTTTCTCCAATGCCCGGATATTTGCGGGTTGACCAGTCCAGATGGTTCATGCACAGACCATGCACAAATAGGGTAATGCGTCCGGTTAGCTCACCTTGTTGCAGAGAACCATAATGATCGTAAATGAGCATCGGCAGGGCGAGAGGATTCTGATATTTCAGCAGATAATCGCCAATAATCCCGTTCAGGGCACTGACCATAAAATGCATGGTCGGGGTCAGGGGTTTATTATGTAATTTTGGGAACCTTTCAATAATACGACGCAGTCCAGGCGCAATCAGGGTATTGCCATAATGAAAGATCATGTCATAAGACATTTGATACAGACGTACGATATAAGGAATATTCTGGAAAGTTTTGGAATTTTTTTCACTCAGCCCGAATACGCTCATTAAAATTTCACGCTGAATCGATTTAATCAGCTCCTGTACTACATCACTAAAGCGCATGGTGACCAATTGTGCCAGGCCTTCCAGGACATCTGCCTGGCTAAGCGGAGTTCGATCCCATCGACAATAGGTTTCATGCAATGGCGTTAAACTTGGCATTTGATCCTATCCTTTATATGAGCCGTAGACATCTTTCTTTTTTGAGCACTTCGCGGTATAAATTCTTTTTTTCAGTATTCTTGATTCTCAATTTATTCGGAATACTCTTAAAATAGCGAGAATTGCATAACATTAAAGGCTTTTTTGTCAGACAATTTAAGCAATTAAGTGGTTATAAAATGAAGTGTATTTCACACTTTTAAATTAAATTTTGACATTTTGTTTGTTTTTTATTGATTGCCGATGAATATCATTTACCTGCATGGGTTCAAGAGTAGTAGCAGCTCAATTAAAGGCCAGTTATTGGAACAATACTGTGCAAAGTACCCGGATATTCAGGTGCATTTACCCGATTTGAACATGCCGCCCATAGCTGCAATTCAGAAGATTTCTAAATTGATCCAGTCGATGGATCAGGTAGCATTAGTCGGCAGTAGCTTGGGGGGATTTTATGCGACATATCTGGTCGCTCAAGCGCATGTGCCGGCTGTACTGATCAATCCGGCAATGCGACCATGGCAGCTGTTTCGTGAACTGTTTGATGATGAATTGCCCCTGCAGGTTCATCCGAACTGGTGCCTGAATGACACAGATCTTGGTCAGCTCGAAGCCATGGCGCTACCAACTGCACAAGATGCAGACAAAATGTTAGTGCTGTTACAACAAGGCGATGAAGTTTTGGATTATCGTGAAGCACATCGCTATTATAGTTCAGCTCGTCCACCTGCACTGCTGATGACCGAGGCCAATGGCAGCCATGGCATGGATGATTTTGCGGAGAAAATTCCGCTGCTCTTACAGTTTTTATCCGACTGCATAAAAAAGGAAACCGAATAACGTGTCTCAATATACGGCTCAATCTCTTGAAGTTTTATCTGGTCTAGATCCGGTCCGTCGTCGTCCGGGCATGTATACCGATACCTCTCGTCCAAACCACTTGGCGCAGGAAGTGATTGATAACGCGGTCGATGAGGCACTGGCGGGACATGCCAATAAAGTCACGGTCACGGTGTATAAGGATGGTTCATTATCGGTTGAAGATAATGGCCGTGGTATGCCCGTCGATATTCATCCGGAATATGGTCAGAGCGGGATTGAAATTATCCTGACCAAATTGCATGCCGGTGGTAAGTTCAGTACTGATAACTATCAATTTTCTGGCGGTCTGCACGGGGTGGGGATCTCGGTCGTCAACGCGCTTTCTAGCCGCGTAGAAGTTGAAGTTCAGCGTCACGGCAACCTGTATAAAATGGCCTTTGAAAATGGTGAACCGACTGCACCACTAGAAGTGCTGGAAGGCAAGGCACCGAAACGTGCCACAGGGACAACTGTTCATTTCTGGCCGGAAACCAAATATTTTGATTCTCCAAAATTCGCGCTTAAAGCCTTAAAACATAACTTAAAAGCCAAAGCGGTATTGGCTGCTGGTCTGCAAATTAACTATATCGACCAGATCAATGATGAAAAGATCACCTGGCAGTTTGAAAATGGTCTGGTTGACTATTTGATGGACGAGCTGGAAGACCGTGAAATCATTCCGGCTCCTGCTTTTGTGGCGACAGGTGATGCTGAGCGTGCCAGTGCAGAATTTGCCATCTGCTGGAACGTGGAAGGTGGAGAAAGTATTCAGGAATCCTACGTCAACCTGATTCCAACCGCACAAGGCGGTACTCACGTGAATGGCTTACGTTCAGGTGTGACCGATGCCATGCGTGAGTTCTGTGAGCTGCGTAACCTGTTGCCACGGAATATGAAACTGTCTGCAGAAGATGTCTGGGATGGGGTGAACTATATCCTGTCACTGAAATTCCAGGAGCCACAATTCTCTGGTCAGACCAAGGAACGTTTATCTAGCCGTGAAGCCTCCGGCATTGTGCAGAATATTGCCAAAGATGCGTTTGCGCTATGGTTAAACCAGAATTCAGACATCGCTATGCAACTGGCAGAAATGGCCATTTCCAAAGCGGGTCGCCGTCTAAAAGCAGCCAAGAAAGTTGAACGTAAGAAGATTGTCGCTGGTCCGACTTTACCTGGGAAGCTGTCAGATTGTGTTGGACATGATCTGGATCAGTCTGAACTGTTTATTGTGGAAGGGGACTCTGCGGGTGGTTCAGCCAAGCAGGCACGTGACAAGAATTTCCAGGCGATCATGCCAATTCGTGGGAAAATTTTAAATACTTGGGAAGTCTCTTCGGATGAAGTGCTGGCCTCTCAGGAAGTGCATAACATTGCAATCGCGATTGGCGTCGATCCAGGTTCAGATGACCTGTCTGAACTGCGTTATGGCAAGATCTGTATTCTTGCCGATGCCGACTCGGATGGCTTGCATATCGCGACTTTGTTATGTGCGCTGTTTGTAAAACACTTCCCGATTCTGGTCGAAGAAGGACATCTGTTTGTGGCGATGCCACCCCTATTCCGTATCGATGATGCTAAAGATGTGCACTATGCGCTGGATGAAGATGAACTGGAAGGCATCCTGAAAAAATGTAAAACTAAGAATCCGCAGATCACCCGATTCAAAGGTCTAGGTGAAATGAATGCCAGCCAGCTTCGCGAAACAACTTTGGATCCAAATACTCGCCGTCTGGTGCAACTGGATCTGGATGATGTGCACCTGACTTCAGGTTTACTGGATAAACTGTTGGCCAAAAAACGTGCCAGTGACCGTAAAGACTGGCTGGAACAGAAAGGTAATCTGGCGGATATCGTTGTTTAAAATGATTTGCTGCTAATATCTATTAAAAAGCCCGCAATCGCGGGCTTTTTTAACAACTCAATTTAAGACTCAACTTTTAAATAGTGTCCATCTGCATAGACATTATGTCCAAAGCCACAACCTGAACTGCCATTGTCCTGTTTTAAAATCACCTGTTGTCCCTGTTTAGGATCAAAAGCAAAATTGAGATTAATTTTGCAGTCATCTGATCGATAGGTCGTTTGATTTTTATTAACAGGCATTGTGGTTTCAAATTCACCTATATTTGGACCATAAATCATGCTATTTAGTCCCATATAGAGGCCATTAAAATGAATCTGATAAGAATTTTTAATCCGTTTGACTTGAATGGTATTCCAGTGACCGAAGCCAGCATGCCGTATATAAATGCCTGCCAAGTTTTGAGTTTTTTGCGGAGGAGGAAGCTGTTTTAAATTAAATTGACTGCTTTTGGCCTGAGGAAAGACTGAAAACCAGGCTCGTGCCCATTGTGGCTTTCCTGATTTAAAATAGCTTAAGCCAACATTATTAAAAGCAGTGGTAATGGCATTCTCGGAAAAAGATACACCGCTATTTTCACTATGCATTGCACAAAAGGCAGACCAGGAAGCTTGCTGTTGAAATTGTCCTAGCGCATTTTGATACTGTTTCTGATCATAAAATTTTCTTCCCGAGTTGGCATAGCTTTTCACCTTGGCACATTCGGATCGGAGTTCAGCTTCAAAGTCTGAATTGGCGAAACTGAAACTACTCAGGGGGAGAATACTGATAAAGATAAACCATTTATTCATAATTTTACTCAACTGACATTATTCTGGTTTTAATAGAAAATTTTATCTCTACGCAATTTTTCTAACAGATTATTGATCTAATTAGATTAAGTTTTACATAAAAAATAAAATATTTTGGTTTAATTCAGGTTGAGTTGCATCAATACCAGATCACGCCATTGTCCAAATTTCTGTCCAACTTCCGGCATATAACCGGTTTGTTTAAAGCCTAATTTCTCATGTAAGGCAATTGATGCCTGATTTTCATGGTCAATGGCACCAACCATAACATGGATAGCATTTTGCCGCGCATGTTCAATCAGCTTGAGCATCAAAGCTTTACCCAGACCTTGCCCAATAAAGTCTGCATGAAGAAAGACAGAATGTTCAACAGTGTGTTTAAAGCCCTGAATGGGTCGAAAAGTAGAATAATCCGCATAACCTGCAATTTGCTTGGACGCTGAATGCTCAGCCACCAATAAAGGAAATCCCTGAGCATTTAATTCACTTAGCATGTTCTGAAAATCCTGGATCGTTTTTGGCGTGCTATTCCAGGTTGAGGTTCCGTATAAGATTTCAGCATTGTAGATCGGGAGTATCTGTTCCAGATCTTGAATTTGAGCAGGACGAATAACAAAGCTCATAAGCAGATGCCAAAAAGAAAGAGAATATCTAACCATAACTTGAATTTAGGCAATAAAAAAGCAGAACCAAGGTTCTGCTTTATTCATTCTAAAAACTTAGAAGTGGTATTTCACCAATGCGCTGACATTATGTTCGTCTAAACCTTTGATTGCATATTTATTGTTCCAAACTGAATGCTCAATACCGAAGTATAATTTGGTTTCAGGTGAAATATGTTTACCTGCATTCCATTTGTATTGAGAAGTCCAGTTTAATTCACTTGCATGACCATTTTTCTCAGCTGTTGACCAATCCAGGAAAGCATCTGCCAGGAATTCTTCACTACCAATTTTAAATGGAACGGCATAAGTAATGGTCATCTGATAGTCATCTTCTGACCCTTTATCATTATCAGCTTTATAGAAGTTGATATTTGCATAGCTGGTATAAGGAACATCTAGAGCAAATCCAATACCATATAGGTAATTATTGAAGTCAAGACTGCCGCTATTTCCTTCCCAAGTAGTCGCAATAAGTACGTCTTTAATTGGACCAAGCTCAAGCTTTTGACCAGTGACAGCACCTAAACTTAAACGTGGTGAAACTTCAAAGTAAGTTTCATTACCACTAATATCATTATTAGTACGGTCAGCAAAGGCGAAGAAATCACCATATTTTAAACCAGCTGCATATTCAGCTGTAATAGTGGATTGTTCTAAATCATCAACCATACCTACAGGATGTGCATAATTTTCGCCATATAGGCCTGTCAAACTAAAATCCTGCCAAACTGCTGCCTGAGTGAAAGCTGCTGTTGAAGCCAATGCACAAAGTGCCGCGATTTGTGTAAATTTCATTTAAATATCTCCCCCGAGAAAGCAGCTTAAGGATACAGATTAATAAGTAAAAATAAAGTCAAAATTGATCACTGACAGAAATATTTCATCGTCCTGAGCTGATGATAATTTGAGATATTGGGAGAAGAAGGTTTATAGGATATTTGAAGCGAGTTAAATTTTTATATTTAAATTAATTTTAAGAATTGAGACTCAATTTTGAAGCTGATTAAAGTAATTACATAGATCTTTTATGAACAGGGCAAAGACTGCTTTAATTTTGGGAAGGTCATGTGAATAGTATTTCGATTGTTCCAAATCTGGAAGGTCAATCACGATCCGGTAAGCAGTTGTCACGATCGGTTGTCCTTTTGCTAAAAAAATCAAAATATCACTTGCATATTTTCAAGAGAGGACCGATATTCGAAGTATAGGAACACGGTTCTGCAGACTCAAAAATGTGTTCATCATTCAATCTGGAGGGTTTTATCCAAAGCGATTTGAAGATTTGAAATGCAATATAAAACAGCAAGCTATACACGTGCCAAGATAAAAATTCTGCACTAAAAAGTTAAAATGATTTGAGGATGGTATTTTATGAACATTGAACTCCGTACCGATAAAAACATTCGCAATAGTGATCGTCTAATTACTTACGTTCGTACCGAATTAAATCAGGAATTTCAGCGCCACAGTGAGCGTATTACCCATTTCTCAGTACATCTTAGCGATGAAAATGCCGCCAAAGGAGGCGATGATGATATTCGCTGCATGATCGAAGCACGTCCTGCCGGCTTGAAGCCAATTGTCGTGAACCATCATGGTCATAATGTTGATACTGCCATTCATGGTGCCATCGACCGTTTAAAACGCAGTCTGGAACATGTGATTGAGAAAAAAGATAACGTACGTAGCACTCCGCTAAAACTTGCGGAAGAAGATACGGGTACAGATCTAGAACAATAAATAATTCGCAGATGAAAAAGGCCCCCTACGGGGCTTTTTTCAATTTTAGATAAAATAAACGAATGAGAACAAAACAAATCCCGCTTTATTCGGCATAATAGTGAAAAACGAATTTGAAGTGAGCTCCATCATGTTAACTGCGCAACAACAGCTTTTTGTGCAAGCACTCGAAGAACTCAATCTGGGTCAGGTCAAACAGCTTTTGGCAGATGGACTTAACCCGAATTTTATTGATCTGGAAAAAGGCCCAGTTATTTCCATCTGGTCAGATGGCCTGTTCAAATGGTGGGAAGAAGTCTGCGAAGCTTATGAAGCGGGCAGTCCCTTAACTGCTGAAGAAAAACAGCAACGTCTGGATGTACATTTACAGATTCTGGAAGCGCTGATCCAGGCCAAAGTCAATTTGCATCTTTGGGATGCTGAAGAAGTTTATGGCCCGCTTTGGGATGCGGCCAGTGCAGCCTGTGTACCTGCAGTGCAGCGCCTATTAGAAGAAAAAGTCAATCCGAACAGCAAGGATGAAGAAGGATTAACCATTCTGTCATCGATTAGTGATTTATTCTTTGATTGTGATTTTGATGAAATTAACTGGGCAGAAGCACTGGAAGAAGAAAAACAGACCCTAGAATTATTGCGTAGTCATGGCGCAAAAATGACCAAGGAATTACATTAAATTTTAAGAAAGAGCTCCAGCAAGATGAAGACAACTTTAAGAATATTGGGTTTGATGGCACTGACGGGTGTCAGTGCACAGCTTTGTGCAGCGGTAGAGTTTGACCGACCAGGTGAAGGTCTGGGCACTAGTACAGTTCCAGTGGGTCAGTTAGCTTGGGAACAGGGTTTACCGAGTTTCTCTTATAGCGAAGCGACTGTGGATGGAAGCAAGCTGAAACAAACCACTTTAAATGCCGACGTCTTGTTGCGTACCGGTTTGACTGATGATCTGGAATTACGTTTAGGCTGGGCCGGTCCGGCCTGGTCACAAACCAAGTTCAATAGCCAGACTGAAGAGGATGATGGTCTAGGCGATGTCAGTATTGGCCTGAAAAAAGCCATTGATCTGGATGATGAAAAACTCAGTATGGCGCTGATGGCTGAAGCCATTATTGCCACAGGTAATGCTAATTTTAGCAATGAAGAAGATATTTACAGTCTGAGCTCAGCAGTTGCTTATCAATATAATGATTTGGTGAATACTGCACTGACCATGCGTTATGAATGGCAGGATAGCAACTGGGCGATTACTGCGATTCCGACTTTAGGCTATCAGATTGCTGATCGCTGGTCAGGTTATTCGGAACTGATTTATCGCAAAGCCGAAAGTCAGGATAATGAATATGCGCTAGGCACTGGTGTCATGTATGCATTGAATGATCAGGTACAACTTGATGCCAGTATCGGGGTGGATCTGGAAGGCCAGAATAAAGGTTACTTCTCAGGCTTGGGCGTATCGTTCCTATTCTAAGCTGCTCTTATTTCGATATGACCAAAGCACTTCAGTTTAAGATCGGGAGAAAAGTATTTTCTCCAGTCTTATTGGGCACAGTGTTGCTTAGCAATATTGCTCAGGCAGAAGCGCCCTTATTGTCGCCTGAGCAGGCTTTTCCTCTGAGTATCAGTTCAGTCACTCAGCAACAGACTGAACTTAGCTGGGAAATTCCACAAAACTATTATCTTTATCAGCATAAGGTAGAGCTAAAGCAGGGAAGTCAGCCGATGACCTTGCAACTACCACCCGCTGAAGATCTATATGATGAAAACTACGGTCATACCCAGGTTTATTATCAGCAATTAAAAGTTCAGATTCCGACACAGGCGGGTCAAACGTATCAGGTCAGCTGGCAAGGCTGTGCCAAAGACCGGCTTTGTTATCCTCCTCAAACCATTGAATTTAAGACTGACTTATCCGGTCTGGTGCAATATGAATCTACTGGCTCGGGTAATAAAAGGTTACTGGATCTAAGCAGCTCTTCCTCGCAACACAACCGGATTATGGCAAATTCTGCTGATGATCTAGAATCAGGAAATACAGACAGCAAAATCGTCGAAGTCATTTCTACACGATCCAGCAGCGACTCGGCACAAGATCAGCAATGGTCTGCACGTCTCGCTGAAAGTTCGCTGGCTTATGGATTGCTGTTATTTTTCGGCTTGGGCATTTTGCTGGCATTTACGCCATGCTCTTTGCCGATGCTGCCAATTCTGACTTCATTAATTGTTCGTGATAGCAAAGGCATCAAGGCCTGGATGATTGCCCTAAGCTTTGTAAGCAGTATGGCCGCAGTCTATGCGGTATTAGGCTTGATCGCGTCTTCAGCCGGACTCAACTTTCAGCGCTGGTTACAGCAACCTGCCACCCTGATGGCATTTAGTGCATTATTTGTGGTATTTGCCCTCAACTTGTTTGGCCTGTTTGAAATTAAAATGCCACAGCGTCTGACGCAACGTCTGGACCGGGTTCAGGCGATGCAGCAAGGGGGAACTCTGGTTAGCGCTGCGATCATGGGATCTGTTTCTGCCTTGCTGGTTGGGCCTTGTATGACGGCACCATTAGCCGGTGCTTTATTATTTATTTCCCAGACTCAGAACCAATGGCAAGGCGCAGTGCTGTTGTTTACGTTGGGTTTCGGTATGGGCACCCCGTTGCTGCTGGCCAGTATTATGGGGGCACGTATTCTACCTCGAGCCGGGCACTGGATGAATCAGGTGAAAGTGCTCTTTGCTTTCATTATGCTAGCTTTGGCCTTGTATTTTATTCGTCCGCTGATTTCAGAAGCGGCATTGCAGTGGCTGTCGCTAGGGCTGGGCTTAAGCTTTGTAGCCTATGTTCTGGCACGATTATTATGGAAAAATACCGGACTGCGCTGGCTCTATATCATCTGTTTGGCTATTGCAGTGCCTTATATTACATATAGTCAGTATCAGCATAGTCAGCGTTTTTTTGTTGAAACTGCCCAACAACAGGCGAGTTGGCATATAGCAAAAACGGCCACTGAATTTGAACAGTTATTGGCTACAGTACCGCAAGGGCAGAAGGTCATTATTGATGTCTATGCTGATTGGTGTGTGGCCTGTCAGCCGATTGAACATAAAGTATTAAAGGCAGTTGCTGTCCAGCAGGCCTTAGCCCCTTATTTTCTGATCAAGCTTGATCTTAGTCAGTATGATGCTACGCATCAGGCTTTACTTAACCGATGGGAAATTCTGGGACCACCGACCTATTTATTTCTTGATACTCAGCAGCAGGAGATTCGCAGCTTACGTTTGACTGGCGCATTTAGTAAAGCAGAATTATTGGCACAGCTACAGCTTTTAGAACAGCTCTAGCATTCACTTTAAAGCTTTTCGGGTACATGCTTTAAAGTGAATAAGGCCGATAAAAATATCAGGCTGGTTGAACTTTTAGAGGTTCCAGATAAGATTTCACTTGATTCCGTCCACTAGCTTTGGCCTGATAAAGGGCCTGATCGGCTTGGCTTAAAAGTTGCTGTGGGCGTAATTCTGGTTTTGAAATAGCAATGCCAAAGCTGGCCGTCACCGGGATCAATTGTCCTTCATCACTAAAAATCTGTAGTTGCTGGATCGCGCTTCGGCAACGCTCTGCTACCTGCTGAGCTTTCTCCAGGCTGGAATTATTCAGGACCAGAATAAATTCTTCACCACCGAACCGGCCAACGATATCGCTTTCACGCAATTGCTGGTTTAGTACCGCACTGACTTGTACCAATGTTTCATCGCCCTTGTGATGTCCATAGTAATCATTGATCTTTTTGAAATGATCCAGATCCAGCAGCACCAGGGCATAATTAAAAGTCGCAGTACTATTTAGCTGGTCCAGACATTGATTGATACTGCGGCGATTAAATAGATTGGTCAGAGGATCAATCTGGCTGAGATGGTTAATTAGCTGTTCGCGATAGCGCCATTGACTGAGTAAAATTTCAAATAAAATCATGCAGACAGCAAGAATTGGTAAGATAAAATACAGCATTGATAACAGCCAGAAGCTATTATGGAAAAATTGATCCTGAATATTAAAGAGTGGCGAATAAGGCAGTTGCTGGTTAAAGCTTAGATAGGCACAAGTCACCAGGAACAGTGAGGCCGGAATCAGCATGCTATAGACCAGTCTTCGGTGAAACAGGACCAGTCCTACCGTCATCAGGCAAACATAGGCAATTGTGGCTACCGGGCTAATCACGCCTACGATATATGCATCCCGACACAGGGACACCACAAAGATGCCCACTGCCAGATAGGGAAAATATCGTTCTATCAGTGCATTGCCCTGAAATTTATAACAGGGATAAATCAGAAGAACCAGCGCCAGTAAAAATAGGCCATTCATGTGAATCTCTGAACGAACGACATCAATATGGACATGCTGCCAGTATTGCGGATGTGACAGGACAAACAGGTCCCAGCTTAGCCAGCTGATATGTATGCCACAGCCAAGTGCCAGCATCAGGATACACTTTTTCAAAATCCCCCAGTTCATCACTACTTCATCTTCGATCAGATATTTCTTGAGTCGATGATTCTGGAATTTTTGTAATACTGCTGACATTCGCTTCATACAACAGGTCTGACCTTTATTGTTATTGCTAAGTTTTTAAAAGATGGAAAAATATTGCTTTAATTATTTACAGAAATATAACATAAAATTAATTCATTGATAATCAGTAATATTTATCAAAAATTAAAAAAAAGGAGAAAAATTAAGCTGGAAATTTATTGTTCTAAATACGCAATGAAGTGTTTTATTTAAACCCATTATTTCATTATTTAAAGTTTATTAAGCTATGTCCATTCCCGAACAATGAACGGACCAGATTAAGCAATGAAAATTTTACAGATTGATTCCAGTATTTTAGGTGATGCCTCTATTTCCCGTCAGTTGACTCAAGCTATTGTGGGACAGCTTCAACAGAAACATGGTGAGGCTGTTGAGCTTGAATATCTGGACTTGGCTGCACAGCCGATTCCACATTTAACTGCCGAAATTTTGATGGGTCAAAATCTTGAGCAGGCGGCTTTAGGAGAACAGATTTTACAGCAGTACTTACAGGCGGATATCGTGGTGGTTGGGGCCGCTATGTATAACTTCGGTCTACCTTCTACCTTAAAAGCCTGGATTGACCGCATTAGTGTGGCAGGGCGTACTTTTAAATATACAGAAAATGGCCCAGTGGGTCTGGCAGGTGAAAAGAAAGTCTATATTGCCAGTAGCCGCGGTGGTGTTTATGGCGAACAAAGCCCAGTTGATTTCCAGGAAGCTTTCCTGAAAACTGTATTTAACTTTACTGGCGTAACTGATGTGCACGTAATTCGCGCTGAAGGCGTCAATATGGGTGATGTAGCGAAACAGCAGGCAATTGAAACTGCGATGGCGCAGGTAAGCCTGATCTAAAATTCGATAGAAAATGAATGAACAAAAAAAGGTCAGCAATCGCTGACCTTTTTTATGGCTTCTTTTAAATTTCTAGTCTTGATCCAGACGATGAGCAAATTCTGAAAGATCCGCCAGCGCTTGTCGGGCCTCTTCAAACCAGGCACTAAACATCTGAAAATTATGCCACATCCCGGTATATATCTTGAATTCAACCTCGACACCAGCCTGTTCCGCTTTTTCCTTGAAGCGTGTGGCATCATCCAGCAGAATTTCTTTAGATCCCACCTGTATATGCATCGGTGGCAAACCACTGAGATCGGCAAAAAATGGGGAAATTTCCGGATCGCCACGATCCATTGTACTCGGTACATAATACTGAATCCCGGTTTTCAGGGTTTCAATCGACAGTAGGGCATCATGTTTCTGATTATAGCGTAGTGATTCACTGGTCAGGGTCAGATCAAGGAAAGGGGAAAGTAGAATCAGTCCACTCACCTGTGGCAGGCCTTCCTGCTGTAATTTGAGTGCCAACGCCAACGCCAGATTAGCGCCACACGAATCTCCGGACAGAACAATGTCCTTAGCCTGAATGCCCTGATCTAATAACAGGTTATAGACATCAAGCACAGCTTCCAAAGGTTCAGGATAAGCAGATTCAGGAGCCAGAGGATAATCAATATGCAGTACCTGCATCTGGGTGCGAGCGGCAATCTGGGTCATAAAGGCACGATGGGTATTTAAGGAACCGAGATAAAAAGCACCACCATGAATATGGAAAATCAGCTGGCTGGATTCCTGCTGTGGTTTGATTTCCTCGGCATGTACACCTGCCAGCCGGAGCGAACGGATTTGTACGGACTTATCTTGCGGAAAAATCTTGCACATCTGCTCCAGTGCGACCCGTAAGGAGCTTGGAGGAAGATTGAACCGACTAGGCGCGCGGATGGTCGCTTTTAAAAGACTTTCTGTAATTAATTGTTTCGTCACGGGGCTCATCTTCATCTTCTTTCCATCTTTTTCTGCTTTTATTGATTATGTAGATTATTTACCAACAATATTTACAAGGTTACACTAAATAGTCACAGGTAAAAATTGCAAAAATGTTGTGACTTTTTAATACTACATCGGTCTATCTCAGACTAGGGAAATGAAGAAAAATGAAAAAAATTACGCTAATGTTAGGACTACTCGGCTTATCTGCGCTGGCCAATGCTGCAGATCCTTTAAATGGTACCGTTTGGAAAACGATTGACGACGAAACCAAACAACCAAAGGCTATAGTAAAATTTACTGAGCAAAAAAATGGGACATTATCTGCAAGCATCCAATCGGTATTAACACCGGGTGAAGAAAATGCTTGTACAAAATGTGAAGGTCCGTATCACAATAAATCGCTGAAAGGTTTAACGATTGTGAAAGGCCTGAAAAATACAGGCGGAACCAGCTATGACAGTGGTTCGATCCTAGATCCAAAATCTGGTAAAACTTATAAGCTGAAAGGCAACCTGACAGATGGTGGCAAGAAGCTTGAGCTGCGCGGTTATATCGGCGTGTCTGCTTTAGGTCGTAACCAAACCTGGATTCGTGCCAAATAATAGATCATGACCGTTCTCTAAAAACTACCATAAAAAAGCCTGACAGAAGTCAGGCTTTTTTTATTCTTTCAGCTCATCTGGGATGATTAGTCTTTTAGCTTTTGATAAGCGGCTTCATCAAAACCAGCGATAAAACCAGTTGCAGTCTGTAATACCGGACGTTTGATTAAGCTGGTATGAGTAGTTAAGGCGGTAATCAGATTATCTTCACTGGCAAGCGCATTTTCCTGTTCTTCTGCAGTGAGTTTACGCCAGGTAGTGCCTTTCTTGTTCAGTACCACATCTTGGCCTAAAGCATCTAGCCAGGTTTTAACCGTATCCGCGTCGATCCCCTGTTTTTTATAATCATGAAATTCGTAAGCCAGTCCCAATTCATTAAGTAAATCAAAAGCTTTTTTCATTGAATTGCAGTTTTTAATGCCATAAATCTTGAGCATGCTCGCTGTATCCCAAACAGTTTATTTATTGATGGCTTAGCTTAGCTGAATTTATGCCGATCGCCTATGTGCTTCCAAGAAGCTTGTTTTTAAGCAATATTTAAAAGACATGTCATTCGATTGACATCGTTTAAGAGCAGAATGGCTATTAAAAAGTAAATGGTAAAGTTTAAGAATAAGAAAAAAATGAAGGTACTGAAATGAGAAAACCCGCATCTAATCATCCTGATTATGCGGGTCTCAATACAACGTCCGTTGTCACATCCATGAAAAACAAGCTAAATCTGATAGTTTGTTTTATTTTCTTCCTACGGCGTCCTGTCCTTATAGTGTCATCCTGACATATCCCTGTGCCGTGTGAGTATCATGCGCTGTTAGGACTGGAAGATAAACCTGAAAATACGTCATGTAGTGTAGGTAATAAACCTTAATTGAGTGAACAATTGTTCACTCAATACTTGGATTGGTTTTAGATTTTATAGTCAATAATCACGGGTGCATGGTCACTAAACCATTCATCTTTATAGACCCAGGCATTTACAGTACGGTCTTTCCAGTCCGGTGAGCAGGCCTGATAGTCAATCCGCCAGCCCACGTTCTTGGCGCGGGCTTGACCACGATTCGACCACCAGGAATATAGCTCGGCTTCTTTACGGACTTCGCGGAACGTATCGACATAACCCAGTTCATCATAGATATGATCCAACCATGCACGTTCATGCGGCAAGCAGCCCGATGCTTTCTGGTTACCAGACCAGTTTTTAATATCGATACGTTTATGCACGATATTGTAATCACCACAGACAATGATGGATTTGTCTTCATCGCGCCATTGTTTCAGGATCTTTTTATACTCTTCCAGAAAGTGATCTTTACGTGCCTGCGCTTCATCGCCCGAAGAACCTGAAGGTAAATACAGCGAACAGATATGTGCTGTTTTTTCCAGACCCAAGTCAAATTCTGCCGAGATAAAGCGGCCTTGAGAATCAGCCAGTTCAAAACCCAGACCATCAGTAATGGAAACAAAAGGCAGACGGCTATAAATCGCTGTACCTGCATAACCTGGACGCTCGGCAGGGAACAGGTGGGTATACCAGCCTTCAGGCTTAAATTTATCAGTCCACTGCGCATGGGTAATCCGGCTTTCCTGCATGCAGATCACATCGGCATCAGACTGTTCGATCCACTCTAGCAAGCCCTTGCTGACAGAGGAACGTAAACCGTTGACATTAATTGAAACGACACGAAGAATTTTTTGATCACCTGGATAGCTACTCTTTGGTATCATGCGCAAGTCTTACCCTTAATTAATGGATTTAGGAGCACCTCATGTCAACGCCAGCTCAGTTTAACCCGCAAGCTTTTATCGAACTCGCATTATCACGTGGTGTGCTTAAATTTGGTGAGTTTACTTTAAAATCAGGACGTGTGAGTCCTTATTTTTTTAATGCTGGCTTGCTCAATGATGGTGAAGCCTTGTCACTACTGGCTTCTGGCTATGCTGCAAAATTAACTGAATGTGACAATGTTGAAGTGATTTTTGGACCAGCATACAAAGGCATTCCTTTTGTAGCAGCTACAGCAGTGGCACTATCGCAAAATCATGGCGTCAGCGTGCCATGGGGCTTTAACCGTAAAGAAGCCAAAGATCACGGTGAAGGTGGTGTGCTGGTCGGTGCTTCAGTGGAAGGGAAAAAAGTCTGGATTATTGATGATGTGATTACAGCCGGTACTGCCATTCGTGAAGTAGTCACCATCCTGAAAAATGCCGGTGCGCAAATTGCAGGTGTACTGGTTGCTCTTGATCGTCAGGAAAAAGGCCAAGGTGAATTATCTGCTATTCAGGAAGTACAAAAAGAACTGGAAATTCCAGTACATGCACTAATTACCATGAAAGATTTAATGAATTACCTAGATGCAAAAGGCGATAGCGAAGCATTGGCGAAAATGGAAGCTTATCGTGTGAAATACGGAATCTAAAACCTGATTCACCAGATAAAAAGTAAAGCCTTAGTAATCTAAGGCTTTACTTTTTATGGGAAGAAAGATTCTGTTCAGGCGACTGTATTTAAAAGAAATATAAATAATAAGATAGAAATTCTGATCTGGATAAACTTTAAATTTGATAAGTTATATTATCTTCTTCAAAATTAAATTTTATATAAATATTCTTCTCAATATATAAATCTTGATCAAAATTATTTTATCTAAAAAGAAAAATATTTTTAAAAGAAACTCATTAAAGAATGAATTACCCCCCATAAAGTCCCTTTACAAATAAAATGAATAAGGTAGTTATGGTCATTGTTTACAAATTGTAATCCGCCTATATTGAAATAAACATTACGTAATTAATTATAAGAAGGCAGAGTAAAACTTGAAGTGCGACATAAACCACCTAATTAATTTAAAGGGTTTATGGAGTATATAAAATTGTCATACCATCATCTTAACTTTGAAGATCGTACTGCATTAATGCTTGAGTCAAG